>CAYRQG010000042.1:0-8126 GCA_964426345.1 uncultured Candidatus Peribacteria bacterium | reverse complement strand
CCAAGATCGGACGCCTTGCCCAGATAGCAGTTTTGAGAGCGGTGATGATTTCGTCTACAGACTGCGACGAAGTGGAAGGCGAAGAATCGCCGGAAGCATCCATAAAAGTAGTGGGCAACCTAGTCTTTTTTGCAAGATTTGCAAGACTCAAAGCGTTCACCCTCAGAACAGCTGCAAAAGAGACTTATCTGACTATTGGCATTATTTTGCCCTGGATTGTGCCGGATTTCCTGACCGGAAAAATCTGCAGGATGTCGCAAAAAGCCATTTTAGAGGTATTAAAAAACAAATCTATTCAGTTGACTATCAATCGAAAGTGATTAGGCTTCCCGCAGCCTGATCGACGGGATCAGTGCCTAACCCCAAGGGTTGAGCGCTACCGTCTACAGGTATGCGCTCATTCACGTGTCGGAGAAGAATAATGGTCTGGTTTTCGATTGGAATGTCAGTTGCAATTGGATTGATCACGGCGGGCTTTTTGAGCATCAATATGGTTTTTATTGACGCGATGCCCGTTATCCTGGTCAGCGGTATCGTCAGTTGCATTACATGCGCACTGATGTTTGCAACATTGGCCAAATCGGCGAATACCGGAAATCAGAAGATGACAGGCAAACGCTCGTACGTACGAAACTACGAAGAGCTATAAGCTCAATTGGATGAGTGCAATCCTCCCCAGTCCATCGAGAAATATCTCCAAGGGCCTGGGGATATTTTGTCATCAGTGATGGTCGGGATGACAGGACTCGAACCTGCGACCTTGTGCACCCCATGCACACGCTCTAGCCAACTGAGCTACATCCCGATTTTTATGCCGCTAATGGTACAGGAACTTACGCGCTTTTGTTCGATCGTTCGAATGCTTTGGCATTCTCAACCCAACTGAACTACATCCCAGGTATGAAGAAAACTCTTGGGGTGCGCGGAGTATAGCGAATAAAAAGTGAGAAGACATTGTTTCTACTGCTCCATTTGACAAAAGTAAATAAAATTGTACATTACTTATACTACAGTGATCATCATTGTAGAGATCTTTGATCCGTTGTGAGTTCTCCTTCTCAGGAAGTCTTTATGGCTGTGAAGTTTTGCTGAGGAGGAGCGTTGTTGCTCTCTCATAAACGTACGGGTCAAACATGTTGGAGTAGAAAATGAATTACATTTTGAAATGTCTCGCATGGCTGTGGAATGGATTCTGGAATACGGTAATGAACCGCAAGCTGCCTCCAGTAAAAAAGGACTACTGCCCATCCTTTGCAGATGTGAAAGTGGCATCATCTGGAAGTACTGTCATCTTTCAACCCTGGATTTACTGCGGCATCTACTACGGCTATGACACACCGCAGACGATCATCAATCCAGATAAGTTGCATTGTGCCATTGTGATCATTGATCGGCATTTAGGGAACGAGCGGTTTTTTGCCCTTCCCTACTACACGCCGAATTTTGATGGGTATGGCCAGGCAAATGTAACACTCCTCATGAGTGCGCATCCGAATAATGTGAACGAGCTCACCCCGTGTGCACTGATCACAAAAGCGGATGCGATCCGCCTGGGAATGATCAAGCGCAGCAATGAAGACACTGCATAGTGTCGGCATTGCACCCGAAAGATCATGTGCAACGACAGTAACTCACAACGCCGGACCTCAGGAATTTCCTGAGGTCCACGTTTGTATTAGACAAATAAATTAATGTGAAGAATTATTGACAATACGTTACTATTATTTTAAGGTTACACAGTAAGTACGGTACTTACGTTGTTCATTTATCTGTCAGGAGACGATCATGACCGATCCACTACTCAAGGGTCCTGTTTGCTTGCTCACGGTACCATTCAATCAGCTTGCAAATATGAAAATCTTCGCGAAGGCATTTGGCATCCAGTCACATTTCTTCGGCGCCTTTCCGGGAGGACTGCAATGGCTTGTGTGTAGTGAACGTAATGGATGGCCTCGCGAATTCCCTGATTATTTTCAGCACACAGGTATCAAGCTGCGGGATATTGAAAACATGGGAATCTCATACCCTGAGGACAAGTCGACATGGACTAACGAGCTCTCATAAAACGAACCAGGAAACGATCTGACAGATTCTGACCAGCTGCACTCAGCTGGTCATTTTTTATAATGCAAGAAAAGCCATTGCACATACACAAAGGCTTTGATCGTGAAATTTAAAACGGCGATGTAAACACTGCCTTCCCTCCCAGCTGTTCTTCAATTCTCAAAAGTTCGTTGTACTTACAAATTCGATCGGTCCTGGAGAGCGATCCTGTTTTGATCTGCCCCGTTCTCAAACCGACTGCCAAATGTGCAATGAACGTATCTTCTGTCTCGCCACTTCTGTGACTGGCAATCGCGTTCCATCCGTTCTTCTGCGCAAGCTGAATGGCATCGACAGTTTCAGACACGGTTCCAATCTGGTTCACTTTGATGAGCACGGCGTTGGCTGCTTTTTGATCCAATGCTTTCTGGATGCGCTGCGTGTTGGTCACAAGCAGATCATCACCCACAAGCTGCACGCGATCTCCCATGGCCGTAACCATCGCCTGGAATCCTTCCCAGTCATCTTCGCTGTGACTGTCTTCAATACTCACAATCGGGAATTCCTGGACGAGGTTGATGTAGTAATTGGTGAGTTCCTGGGATGTCAGCTGTTTGCCATCCAGCGTGTAGACGCCGTCTTTGCAGAATTCAGACGCGGCGCAATCAATGGCGAGTTTCACTTTGCCTTCGTAACCGGCCTGCTTGATGGCATCCATCAGCAGAGCGAACGCAGCAGCACCATTTTCCAGATGCGGCGCAAAGCCTCCTTCATCCCCCACTGCCGTGACCTGTCCGCGATCCTTCAGGAGTTTTTTCAGGATGTGAAAAATTTCTGCACCGGCACGCAGCGCATCGGTAAAGCGTGTAAAACCAACTGGCACAATCATGCATTCCTGGAAGCTGAGACCGCTATCGGCATGGGCACCTCCGTTGAGCACGTTCATGAGCGGCATCGGGAGCAGTGTGGCGTCGCTCACTTCGAACTGATCAGCGAGTGACTGCCAGAGTTCTTTCTTTTCGGATACCGCGCGTGCGCGGCAGACGGCCATCGAGACACCCAGTATCGCATTCGCCCCAAAGCGTTCTTTGTTGGCAGTGCCATCCAGATCAATCAGTGTCTGATCAATCGTACGCTGATCCGCAATCTGTGCACCTTTCAATGCAGTTGCAATCTCTCCATTCACAAACCCCACAGCTTTTAAGACCGACTTCCCCATATAGTTTCCTTTATCGCCATCGCGCAGTTCGAGTGCTTCGTGTGTGCCTGTCGATGCTCCGGAGGGAACGGCGGCGCGGCCGAAAGAACCATCGTCGAGTGTGCAATCAACTTCGACGGTCGGGTTTCCGCGGGAATCAAGAATCTGTCTGGCGTGGAGGGTTGTAATAGTGGGCATGTTCAAAGAATACAGTTCTATCTGTGGGTTTGAAAGTTTGAAGGTAGAAGGTTTAAAAGTTTTCCTCGCGAAAAAGCTGTCTACAAACAAACCTTCTACTTTCTACTTTTAAACCTTCAAACCCGTAACATCGCTCTCTTCTGCAATAGCGCACAATAACCCGCAACAATTACGACTGCAAAGACTTCAATACCGGGCCCCGATGACGGCAGATGCGGGGGTTGGGTTGTTGGTGATTTTGACGGAATGTTTGCAGTCACCAGCACGCCATTCACAGCGCTATACACAGGATCGGGCTCTTCCTGCAATCGTGCCAGACGCTGCTGCCTTCGTTCCATGCGGCGGAGTGCTGCGCGGAGTTTTTCTTCTGTGGGATCATCTGATTGACCAAGGTTGCTGCTGCCTGCAGAGGAAATAGTGCCAACAATCACGCTGCCGGTGGTCGTAATCTGCGGACCTTCCCCCGAAAGCAGAGATGCGATCGTTTGCGGCCACTGCTGATTCTCCCCTGCCATCGCGATGATGAGAAACGGTACGAAGAGCGCAGCCAGATACGTCATACGCTGACGGCGCTGGCGGATCACGTGCAAGCAAAACCAGAGCACCCCCAGAAGCGACAGTGTGACCACAGGAAGCGACCATCCCCAGACATACCAGTGCGTGAGCGTACGCGCAGCCGGGAACGACGCATTCAGTAACTGAAGCATCAGCCACACAAACAGAATGGCAGCAGGTAAAAAGTGCATCGCACGGAACACGTAATCCGCACGGCGTTCTTTGAAGAGTGGATAGAGCGAGAGCGGATAGGCAATGCTGAGCGCAAAGAGAATCACCCACAGCACCGGAGCCGATGCAGGAGCCGGCAACACAGCACACGCAACACCCGCCATCACAATACTGATTGCAAGGAGAAGGACGAGCCAGGTTTCGGTTGCATGCTTCAGGGGCATAGCGGAAAATAATGGCTTAGAAGAGCCTTTGTGTCAATTTTTATGTCATGTTGAGCTCGTCGAAACATGGAGATGTAACCACTCTTCGACGTGCTCAGAGTGACACTTCTACAGCCACTTCTTCCAGATAAAATACCCGAAGAATCCGCCCACAATGACAAGCATACTTGCTACCAGCATGTAAAACATCATCGGGCTCGACTGGTTCGGGATGGGCACGTTCATTCCGTACAACCCCGTGAGTACCGTAAGCGGGAGCATCGTCACCGAGAACGTGGTGAGAATGCGGATAATCGAGTTTGTCTTGTGACTCAGCCACGATTCGTGCGTGTCTTGTAGCGCTTCGCTCATTTCCTTGGCAGTATCCAAAAGCGACCACTGGCGTTCGATGGCGTCGTGGATGTCGTCGAAGTAGACATCGAGTTCGCTTGGAATAATCAGTTTGTTTTTGTGCGGAAGAAGGGCGATGACCGAACGCTGCGGGAAGAGAATGCTGCGCATGGTAATGATGTTGCGCTTCAGTGTGAGAATATCGCGGAGAATGTTGATTTGACCTTCCTCGTTTTCGAAGAGTTCCACCTCAATACGGCGGAGCTCTTTCATCATGCCTTCAATCAGGATGAATCCGCTATCAAACAGCGTATCCATCAGCTTATACAGGAAAAACCCGGTCCCCTGCTGGAAATACTGGGAACGGAGCGTCCGGGAATCTTTGAGTGTCTGACACAAATTCTCCATCAGGGGCAGGCGCCCTTCATGCAGGGTAATGAGGAAATCTTTTCCAAGGACGACATCGAGCTCCTCCTTGATGATGCGACCGGATGACTTGATGGCAATGTGAAACACACAGAATAAATACGTATCGTACGACTCGATCTTCGGTCGTTCATTCTGGCTCATGCAGTCTTCAATATCGAGTTTATGAAAATCGTACTTCTTTTGAAGCTCTAAAAGAGCGTCATGGTCAAAGGTTGAGGAGTTGTACCATGTAATGCCGTCTACTGTCAGGGTCTGCATCGCCATCCATAACGCTGGGGAAAAGAAATTTTAGTGACGCTTCTGCTTCTTCGGCAGATATTTTTCACGCGGATCTTTGCGGACTTCCTTGGGAAGCACTTCGTAGTGACGTGCGCGGAAGAGTCTGAATTGCAGGAAGATGTAGAAAATCGCAATCGCAATCCAGAGCACCCACCACATACGCATAGCGATAAACTGGATCTGTTCCACGCGGGCAACAATCAAAATGAGTCCGGTGAATCCAAACCAGAAAGAAGCGGTCGGCCAGGAGCGGGACAACTTCTTCGTAACAGGATTCTTGAGCTTGTGACGCCAGACGGAGAGCGCAGCGGCACCTGCAATGAGGAGCACACACAGAATGAGCAGGCTTAACGACTTCGGACTTCCGTAGGTGGCGTTACCAGGGTTTGGATAGAAGAAAAACGAGAGAAATTGGAGGAGAGAATTGTTCATAGGCTTTTGGAGGAAGTATCGGCGTCGTTATCATCTTCGTCGTCATCTTCAGCATTGGTCTCTTCAACCTCCTCATCAACTTCAAGCAACTCTCCGACTGCCACCTGACCGGGTGCATCGTTGGCAACAACTGTAAGGAGCAGTGCTTCGAGTTCGCGCTGTTTGATGGTGCGCGCGGGGCGAATCAACAGGTAGATGAGGAATCCCACCACCGGCAGCAACGTAACAATCACAATACAGAGGAACTGGTACCAGAAGGACCGGGTGCGCAGCAGGATATCGCGAAGAGCGAAAAAGAGCAGGAACAAGACCAGAACCGCAAACAAAATGAGACCCCCCTGCGCCAGGCGCAATCCTGGATTCTCCATCACAAACTGTGTAATGGGGCCCATGGAGAGAGGAAGTGTAGGCATACAGAGGAATCGCGGAAAAGGTCACAGGTGCGGATGCCGCCGCCTGTGGACGGTAACATACACAACTGCAGCCAGAAGCGCCAGTACACAGAGCAGCTGACTGAAGCGCAATTCGAAGGAATCAAACCCTAACCAGGGCCGGATAAAGATATACGCAGCACAAAGGACGGTTCCTACAATTTCATAGATCAGCGATGTCCGCTGGGATAAATGCTGTTTTTCTGCCAGAAGTGTAAAAATACCAAGGCTGGCAAAGACCAGGAAAAGCACAAGAAAATCGAGGCGGGTCGCAAACACAGGGATACTGAAATCACCGCGGAAGTATTCGAAAAAGAAGGTAGCAACCGATGCGAGCACAATACCCGCGAGTGTTTCTGCTCCCGCACGCTTCGCATGCTTGCGCACAATCAGAAGGAGGAAGGTCAGGAAGAAATAGAAGAGTGCGTAGTAGAGCTGTACCGGGTGGACAGGGACTGCGAAGCGAACGTTCGATGCATCATAGGTGACCCCCCACCACATATCGGTCGGGGTTCCGTACGCCTGTCCCGCTGCAAATTTTCCGAGCCAGTTAAACGAAAGTCCAAAGCAGGTTGCGGGCAAGAGCACATCGAGCCACTGCAGGAAGGTAGTGCGGGACGTGCCACGCGCCAGATACAGCACCGCGGCTATACCTGCGGCAGCACCGAGGAAACTGAAATTGCCGTCGTGCAGAGACAGAAAACGGAACGGATCATCGGCTCGCAGATAGATGCGGTACTGTTCCATGACAGCAAAGAGACGGCCGCCAATGATGGCGCCGGCCAGGTGGAGTAGCGCATGATCGCGGAAGTGCTGCAGAGAAAGCCCCGCACTCTGCGCCAGACGGAAAAAGAATTCAGAGGAAAGCCAGAGCCCGATCAGCAAAAAGACAAGATGAGTCCAGATAATAAACGGCCCGATCTGAAAGGCTTCGAACATGGTGCTAGGGTAACAGAGAACGAACACATCGGAAACAACACAATCTACATTTGAATTACGAATCAGGAATTATGAATTATGACACATTAGAGAATTCATAACTCATAATTCATACATCATAATTCCTTCATTACCCGATCGATAGCTCCAACTTCCTCGAAGCCACATCATTGGTGACAGAAGAAATGAATTCTTCCACAGTCACCGTCACCTGCTGCTTCGTGCGGATATTGCGCACAGTCACGCTGTTCTCGGCGATTTCACGATCACCAATCACCAGCAGATACGGAATACGCTGTGTCTCGCCATCGCGGATGCGCTTGCCCAGGGACTCTTCGGAGTTCATGGAAACGGTGCGGATCTTCTTCTCCATCAGCTTGATACCGAGGTCTGCAGCAAACTGTTCGTGTGCACCGGCAACCGGAAGAATCGCAACCTGCATGGGCGCGACCCACAGCGGGAAATGTCCGGCATGGTGTTCAATGAAGATCGAGAGGAAACGTTCAATGGCGCCCATCACGGCACAGTGGATCATCACGATGCGTTCTTTCTCCCCCGCTTCATTAATGCAGAAGAGATCGAACCGTTCCGGCATGTTGATATCGAGCTGGATGGTGGCGACCTGCCACTCGCGACCGATGCTGTCTTTGGTAATGAAATCGACCTTGGGTCCGTAGAACGCAGCTTCTCCGGGGGCTTCGATGTAATTCACACCACGATCTTTTGCGATACTGCGGATCGCGTTTTCTGCTTTGGCCCACACCTCCGGGGTTCCGAGGTATTTCTCGAAATGTTCAGGATCGTGCAGAGACAAACGCACCTGGAGTTCGTTGAATCCGGTGACTTTGTAGAAAGTATCGATAATATCCCACACACGGAGAAATTCTTCTTCCACCT
>CAYRQG010000041.1:0-9256 GCA_964426345.1 uncultured Candidatus Peribacteria bacterium | reverse complement strand
CAATTCCCAGGGCCCCCAAGATCAGGATGTCCTGGAGTGAAAGATGCACGAGTCAAAAGACACTCGTAAGCGTCGTGAAGAGGAGAACGGGCTGCAGCAGGAATGGGAGCAATCCCGCCACGTTCAACCACTTGTTTCCAAACACGCCTATTTTCCAGAGCGGCAGAATGCTGCGGCTGTGGAACGCGAGGAGAATTTCGAAGAAGATGGAGAAGGTAAAAATCAGCGTACGCGCGTGATCAATGCTATCGCCGGTACTGAGTGACCACAGGAACAGCAGGAATGTCAGGCCGCAGGAAATGAGAGATGCCATCAGGAGATGCATCCAGACCCCGGTAAAAATTTGTTCGTTGTGTGCGCGGGGAGCACGTTTCATGATGCCCGGTTCTGTTTCTTCCATACCGAGTGCGAGAGCGGGCAGGCCATCGGTCATCAGGTTGATCCAGAGAATATGGATGGGCAGGAGCGGCAGCGGGAGTCCGAGTGCGACTGTGGTGGTGAAGAGCAGAATTTGCCCCACGTTTGCGCGTACGAGATACAGCACGAACTTGCGGATGTTATCGTAAATGCGGCGGCCTTCGCGGATGGCCAGCACAATCGTGGCGTAGTTGTCGTCAGTGAGGACAAGGCTCGCTGCCTCGCGTGCCACCTGCGTGCCATCTTTGCCCATTGCAATGCCCACGTCCGCGGCTTTCAGAGCCGGAGCGTCATTCACCCCATCGCCGGTCATCGCGACTACCTGGCCGTTCTCCTGCAGAGCACGGAGGATCGCAATTTTGTGTCCGGGAGAAACGCGCGCGTAAATAGACACAGTACGAACGGTCTGGCGTAATTCTGCGGGTGTCAGCATGTCGAGTGCTTTGCCGTCCATCACTTCGCCTTCTATGCCCACGCGATGTCCAATGGCAAGAGCAGTCTCTGCGTGGTCACCGGTAATCATCACCGTGCGGATCCCTGCAGAACGTGCGTTATCCATGGCTGCGGGAACGGCAGCACGTGGAGGATCTTCCATGCCCATCAATCCCACAAAGCGCACAGCGCCCTCATCAATCACCGCCATCGCCAGCACACGGAGTCCGCCCTGCGCCATCGCCAGACTGCACTTGGCAATCTCGGCATCGGTTTCTTTCCCACAGAGCATGAGAATTTTTTCGGGGGCACCTTTCAGGAAGGATCGCTCGCCGTGACGCGTCTGCATGTATTTTCCTTCGGAGGTGAACGGAATTTCCTCTTCATCAAAATCCAGACGATCAATCCCCTGTTCTTCTGCATACCGAAGCAGTCCGACTTCCGTGGGATCGCCCAGGTTTGGGAGCTTGGCTCTGTTGCAGGATGCAGCAATCTGCACAAGAAGCAGCTCATCACCTTTGGGAGCGTTATCGGGCACCCATGTTTCTTTCACCTGCATGCGATTCTCGGTGATTGTTCCCGTTTTATCGCTGCAAATCACACTGATGCTCCCGAGTGTTTCGAGCGCATCCAGGCGCATCACAAGTGCATGCAATCCCGCCATCCGCCGCACACCCATCGCGAGACAGGCAGTCACGACAGCTGGCAGACCTTCTGGTACAGCAGACACAGCCAAGCTCACTGCCAGGAGTACAATCGCCAGAACAGGAACCTGGCGCTGCCATTCCACAAACGCAAGGAGCGCACAGAGAATCAGCACCACAATACCCATCACTTTACTCAGGGACTGCATGCGTCGTTCGAGCGGTGTTGGGGGTGATTCCGCACTGGCCACCATGGCCGCCACATGACCGATTTCTGTTTGAAGACCTGTATTCACCACCACGTATTCCCCCGCTCCGCGCGTGACGAGTGTGCCTGCAAACACACAGTTCTTGCGCTCGCCAATCGGGAGTCCATCCGGTAGCGGCTCAATTCCTTTTGCGACCGACAAACTCTCTCCCGTTAAGCTCGATTCATTCACATCCAGATGCGAGACCTGCAGCAAGCGGCCATCGGCCACAATCCGATCCCCTGTTTCAATAATGACAATATCGCCAGGCACAATCTGTCGGGACGGAATGAACGATTCGAGACCGTTGCGGCGGACGCGCGCACTGGGGGATGTGAGTTCCTGCAGTCCCTGCAGTTCTTTCCGGGACCGGAACTCCTGTACAAATCCCAAAATCGCATTGAGCAACAAAATCGCAAGAATTGCGATGCTATCAATTGCATTTTCGAGTGAACCGTCTCCATTGAGGACCTGGATACCAATAGTCAGCAGTAATGCTCCAATCAGAATGTAGACCATCAGGTCCTGAAACTGACGCAGGAACAAGATAAAGAGCGATGTCTCTTTGTGCGGCAATTCGTTCCATCCGTACTCGGTACGTGCGCGCGTCACAGCGGCATCAGTCAGACCATCACGAGAGGTAGCGAGCTGCGTGAGGAGCTCGGATACAGGAAGGGAAGTGTGCATATGAACGGAGCATACCATGGTTTTATTATTGTGTGATTGGTGCAGACATTCTTTTCTTCTTCGTTAAGAGGAGAAGGGAAACTGTGTGGCAGATTTCCCTTCTCCTCTTAACAATCTCCACAACCCTTCCGCCAATACGAGCGGAAATCGCACTCAAGCACTCATCAGCTCAAAGCTAACCCTGATCAATGTACTGTTTTGTGGTTTTGCAAAATGGGAATAGGCGATTTCATCTGGAACTTTTTTATTTTTTATTCCCCTCTCCAGTTGGCATTGGGCGGCATGGAGAGGGGTTAGGGGTGAGGTAAAAACCAGCTTACGCTCTCTTTCTTTCGTTCTCTGTGAGCAGCTTCTTGCGGAGGCGGATGTTGGTGGGGGTAATTTCCACCAATTCATCATCGGCAATATATTCGAGCGCCTGTTCCAGGTTCATCGGCTTTACTGGCACGAGGGTAATGGCTTCGTCGGCACCGGAGGAGCGCATGTTGCTGAGTTTCTTTCCCTTGGTGACGTTCACCGCCATATCCTGATCCTTGGAGCTTTCACCAATAATCATGCCTTCGTACATCTTGGTCTGGGGACCAATGAAGAGTGTGCCGCGTTCCTGGATTTTCCAGAGGTCGTAGCCTGTTGCTTCACCGCTCAACATGGAGATGATGGAACCGCGTGTGCGGCCGGGGAGGTCGCCCTTGTACGGTGCGTATTCAATGAACGAGTGGTTCAGGATTCCTTCACCGCGTGTTTCCACAATGAAGTCTCCGCGCATTCCCAGCAGTCCGCGTGTCGGCACTTTGAATTCCATACGGGTGTGACCTTCGGCAGTACGCATATCGACCAATTCGCCTTTGCGCTTGTTCATCATATCAATGATTGTTCCCTGTGATGCCTCCGGTACATCGATGATCGCCTGTTCAATTGGCTCCTCTTTGCCGTTGGGTCCGTCGCGCATGATCACTTCCGGGCGGCTTACCTGCACTTCAAATCCTTCGCGGCGCATTTCTTCCAGAAGCACGGACAGGTGCAATTCACCACGTCCGGACACCCGGTAGCTATCGCTGTTGGGGATTTCCTCCACCTTGAGTCCGACGTTTGTCTCCTTCTCTTTATCCAAACGGGCCTTGATGTGGCGAGTGGTCACGAGCTTTCCTTCTTTACCCGCAAACGGGGAGTCATTCACCATGAAGGTCATGGTCACAGTCGGGGGGTCAATTTTGAGGGTTGGCAATGCAGGCGTGTCTTCTGCAGTTGCAATGGTTTCTCCTACGTAGATATCCGGAATACCGGCAATGATCACAATTTCTCCGGCGCTTGCTTCGGTTACTTCCACGCGCTTCAAACCGTGATACAGGAAGATCTTGCTGATTTTTCCGGTGCGTACTTTTTCGTCGAGTCCGCGGATGAAGACTTTGTCTCCCACCTTCGCAATTCCTTCGTACACACGGCCAATCGCCAGGCGTCCGACGTAGTTGTCGTATCCAAGGCTGGACGGCTGCATGCGGAACGGTGCAGAAATATTCTGTTCTGCAGGCTTCACGTGCTCCATGATGAGATCATAGAGAGGATTGAGATTCGTCGATTCATCTTCCAGTTTCCTCTTGGCTACTCCTTCACGTGCAATGGTGAAGATATAGGGGAAATCAAGCTGTTCATCGGTAGCACCGAGGGTCACGAAGAGATCGAATACCATGTCGATCACCTGCATAGGGCGGGCAGCCGGCTTGTCGATTTTGTTGATGACAACAATCGGACGGAGCCCTAATTCAAGCGACTTTTTAAGAACAAATTTTGTCTGCGGCATAGGCCCTTCCTGTGCATCCACAAGGAGCAGCACGGAGTCCACTGTACGGAGAATGCGCTCCACTTCGGATCCGAAATCGGCGTGTCCCGGGGTGTCCACAATGTTGATTTTACAATCCTTGTACTGAATAGAGGTGTTCTTGGCGTAAATGGTGATTCCACGTTCACGTTCCTGGTCATTGGAGTCCATAATGAGCTCTCCCACCACTTCATGCGCTTCAAAGGCTCCACCCTGCTTCAGGAGGGCATCGACGAGTGTGGTCTTTCCATGGTCAACGTGGGCGATAATGGCGATATTGCGGATATCCATACTGTATGAAAGAAAAGCGCTCGCGAAATCTTGGGCGCGGGCACATTGTATAAAGGTTCTAACGTGAAAAAGCAACTGGAAATGTGCGTTTTGGACCTAAATTTGGCATTTACGCATGTGTTTTCTCAAAATCAATCAGCCACTGCTTCATGGATGCTCCATAGGCGTAGTTCCCAATACCCCCGCTCTTTGGGACGACCCGATGGCACGGAACCACTATACAGACCGGATTCTTTCCCAGAGCCGTGCCTACTGCGCGCACCGCCTTTGGATGACCAATCTGCTTTGCGAGATCGCTGTACGTGACCACCTTTCCATACGGAACCTTGGCTACCGCCTTCCACACAGCTTTCTGAAAATCGGTGCCCTCCATATCGAGTGGTAGATCAAACTGTTTTCGTGTGCCTAAAAAGTACTCATTTAATTCACTATTAAATTGATTGAGCCCTTCTTCTTGCGATAATTTTTGATCTGATTTTTTATTCAATTTACGGAGTTCTGCGAGCCCTTTCTGCGTGGAAAGAAGTGTCAGTATGCCAACAGGGGTATCAAGTGAGGTGATCATACTTGCTGAGGGGAGCCGTAATTATAGCTGCCACCATCAAAAGAAGAACCACTTCTCATCTTTTTTACCAATCGAGGATCAGCAATACGAATTGTGGCCCCTGCTGCATCCCACAGTAACTGCTGCAATTCCACTCTCGATGTTCTGAGGAGCATCATGCAATGATCTATTCCGTCTGGATGCTCTGCACAAAATGAGATCACCGCTTCCACTGTGCTACCGACATTTGCTGTTCTTGATTGGTGAAGGGCCTCCTGTGCTGCTTCTATTCCTTGTATTTCCATAGGAATACCCTATCACGTCCCGCAGAAATTTATACGCCTTTTGCTATACTGCGCCTATGTCCTACACCTCCCCCAACAGCTACGTCTCCAAACCCCGGAATATCTTTGCCAGTTCCATCCTGACAAGCGGTCTCATGGCACTCCTCTTCGGAATCGCCATCCTCATCAACCCTGATTTGATTGCCTACCTGGTGGCCACATTCTTTATTGTGATTGGCCTTTCTCTCTTAGGGACGTGGTGGAAAATGCGAAGCTAATCTCTTAATACAAAGGCCCTTCGATACACTCAGGGTCATTCGAATCTTTCTATGAATTTCAATCCAAACATGGCCCGCAGCGCAGCGAAGGACCGTGAGGGAGTATGTTGCGAAGCACATACGATTCGAACGGTGGAAGATGAGACAATAACACAGTGCCCGATTGATGACCGCTGCATGGTGTGTGGTGGTGCTTTGATTGAACGCAGGCTCAAGAAGCACTGCACGGTCTGTGGAGTTCTCTGTGAAACATGCTGTGATAACGGCGTGTCACTCTGAGCCCGTCGAAGAGTGATGAATGTGTGGAAGCATGTTTCGACGAGCTCAACATGACACACTATCGCTTCAGCCACTTCTCAAAATCTTTCCAGGATTTGGTATTCAGCACGTCTTTCTTCTCGCACCATCCGCGCCGTGCCTGGATCACGCCAAACCGGTAATCGAGTCCTCCGGGACGGTGCGCATCGCTATTAATGCAAAGCGTCACCCCCATCTCCTTTGCGCGCTTCGTGTGCTGATCATTCAGATCCATGCGCTCACTGGATGCATTAATTTCCATTGCAATCCCCCTCTCGACAGCCAGTTTCATCACCGTATCCATATCGTACCGGATAGGATCACGCTCGAGCAGCTTGCGCGAAGTCGGATGTGCAAAGAGTCGCACGTAGGGATTCTGCAGAGCCTTCACAATGCGCGCAGTCATTGCCTCTTCGCTCAGTTTAAAGTTGCCGTGTACAGAGACCACCACCCAATCGAGCTGTTTCAGAATACTATCCGGGAGATACAGCGATCCATCCTCCAAAATATCCACTTCGGTTCCGCTCAAAATATGAATGCCCGGTACGTTTTTGCGTGCCTCTTCTATTTTTTTCAGATAGTCCTTGATGTTCCCCTCCTTGATGCCATACACCATGCCCATAGGGGACGCGTGATCGGTGATGGCAATGTATTCGTGCCCCAGCGCTTTGGCGGCTTTTGCCATGTCCGTCATACTTGTTCCGCCATCGCTGAAGTTACTGTGCATGTGGAGATCCCCCCGCAGATCTTTTTCGGTGATCAGCTTTGGGAGCTTTCCTTTGAGAGCCATTTCAATTTCGCCACGATCCTCGCGCAGTTCAGGCTCAATAAAGGGCAATCCCACTGCCGCATATACATCTTCTTCAGTCTTGGATGCCATCAATTTTCCCTTTTTGGCCGCCGTTCCTTCGTAGACCCCCCATTCCGAGATAGTAAGCCCCTTGCGGATGCCAATCTGCCGTACATGCACATTGTGCTCCTTGCTGCCCGTAAAGTAGTGCAGGGCCGCTCCAAAGACCTCCAGAGGCACCACACGCAGGTCCATCTGCAATGCATTCTTCATACGCACACTCGATTTCGTATTCCCCTTGGCCAGCACCTCCGCCACACCCTCTGCCGTACAGAACACATCCATAATTTTTTCGACCTCATCACCAGAGACCAGGAAATCAATATCTCCAATCGATTCCTTGCGCCTGCGGACGCTGCCCGCAATCTCGATCTTCTGGCACAGCCCCGAATCCACCAGCACTGCCTTCATCTGCTCCGCAATCGCCAGAGCTTCGGGCAATGCCGTTCGCCCTCCATGCGCCTGCTTGGCGGCAATCCCACTCAGAATATTCTGCACCGATTTCTCGCCCCAGCTTTTAATTCCAATCAACTTGCCGGATTTTGCCAGCGTTTCCAGCTCCGCAATATTTGTCACCTTAAATTCCTCCCACACAAATTTGGTCTTCTTCGGGCCCATCCCGGAAATATCCATAATATCGAACAGCCCCTCGGGCACCTTCTTCTGCAGATCAATCAGATACTGCAACTTGCCGGTTTCCAGCAGCTCCACAATTTTATCGGCCAGGTCCTGCCCAATCCCCGGAATTTCCAGCAAAGCCTCGCGCCCGCCTTTGGCATGAATGGTTTTTAATTCTTCGGACATAGACGCAATAGTCTGCGCCGCACGATCGTACGCACGAATACGAAAGGGATTCTCCCCCTGCAGATTCAGCACAGCTCCAATGCGTTCGAAGATAGCGGCGATTTCGGTGTTGGTCATGCACTCAGCTTATAGCTTCTAGCTTTCAGCTTCTAGCTTTTACCTCACCCGGCCCTGTTGGGCCACCCTCTCCTGCCTGCGCCACACGCCCACTAGGAGAGGGGCGAACCTATCTTCTTCGAAGGTATAAAAAAGAAAGTTCCGCTCTAGGATTGCTTCAGCAATCCTAATCGCCCGTCGGCGTGGTGTCCGGCCACGGAGGGTGAAGGGGCAAGCGGGAGGGCAATTGGCCGGACCGCATTTTTTGGTTCCTTTTTGGGGCAGGGCCAAAAAGGGACGCCCGCCTGGCAAGGCTCCCCGAAGGGAAAACTTTCTACAAGTAATGAGCTCTATCCGGCTAGGGATAAAGCTCATCGATCCAGTATTGCTGTCATTTACTACTTTCCAATGTCAACGTTGTGCAATCGGTGAGTGTATCAGTTCTCTCTCGCTCCCCGTCGGGGAAGCACCTCCCTTCTTGGGAGAGCGCATCTTCTCTTTAAAGAGAATCAGATGCGGCAGGCATACGTGCCAAGCCTGATGACCGTCGTGCAGACGGCCGGGCGCGGCACAGCCAGAGAGAAAGATAAGACACCCTGCAGCACAAACGAGGAACGTCTTCATTGTCTTATTCCCTTCCATTGGAACAAGGATCGATTCCCGCATCATCCGCTGACTCCAAGTCAGCTCGAGGCGGTTATGGTATAATGAACTATTATTATAATATTGTCAATACATCAAATGAGACCGTTCTGCTGGGCAAAAGAACGCCGAAAATGGCTTATTTGAGGCATATTTAAAAGATGCATATTTTTACATCCCGCTAACCCCCTGCTGGAAGGCATTGGAAAGAACGATGATGAGGGCGTTCTTTTCCCCTCTTTTCCATGACTCGCAATACTTCCTCCTCTCTTGAAACTCTCGATACGCTCTTTGCATCAGACAGTCTGCATGAGCAAGAATCACCGATTATGACCGGCAGATCGTCTGTAGCCTCCAGAGCTCGCCAAACCTTTAGCACGATTGAGCCTTTGGAAGAGCGCATCGTCCAAACAGTGGATCCTGTTATGGGCCCTTTGCAATCACCAGAGATGGTACGAACACCCGAAGAACAGCAGGAGCTTAATTCGCTGAATGACCAAGTACAGGCAGCAAGAATGGAACTGTCGGAGCTGGACCCAACACTTGAAGCAGCTACTCAAACATTGCACGATGCAGACACTACTCTGGGTGCCGATCATGCATTGGTCATCACACAAACTTCACTCCTGAATAGTGCACTCGCAAGCCGTACGCTCGCCGAACAGCATCTTCTGGATGCCACAACGGCAAACACTACTGCCCAATCCAATCTACAGCTGGGACTAGACCGATTGAATCGAGACATTCAACGCATGCAAGTAGCAAAAGCAGCTTTGGACAAAGCCAATGCAGCTCTTGCCTCTGCAGGGACGAAAATAGGGCGCATGCTGGCACAAGCCGTCGTCAATGAATGCAACAATGAATACAAGAACAGACAGGCGTACGTGAATGATGACAATACAACACACCTCCCTCCACTCCGTGCG
>CAYRQG010000040.1:0-9282 GCA_964426345.1 uncultured Candidatus Peribacteria bacterium | reverse complement strand
CGGGAAGAAGCTGGTGATCACCGCAATCTGCGGCGAGACCGTCAGGTCCATCAGCTGATAGCTGCTCATTTCCATCACAAAGAGCGTCCTGTTCTTCGCATCATCAATATGACTGATGGCAGGTTCCCCGATATTTCCCACCAGATACACAGGCTTCTTGCCTGTTTTGAGCAAAGCGTAGAGCAAGCTCGATGTTGTACTCTTTCCTTTGCTGCCGGTAACGCCGATGACAGTCGAGCCTGAGCCTTCGATTGTGTCGAAGAAGATCTGCGTCGACGAAGTTATGGGTAATGAGTTATGAGTTATGGGGAGGGCTGATGGGGGAATGCCGGGCGACTTGATGATCACGTCAAATGTCTCAAGATTGCTTAGCCACTCGGGGCCGCTTTGCAGGTAGTACGGGGTCGTTTCAGCGAGTTCTTTCAAGACATCCGGATTTTCATCGGCAACAGTGAGTTTGAACTTTTTCACATGCGTTTTGATTGCTTCGACCATTGCCTTTCCTTCCCGGCCGTAGCCAAGAACACAGATTTTTTTGCCGAGTAGGTCAGCGATTTTCATAGGTGAGAGACAAGTGGCAGGAAGACTTCCGGGATTGCATGATTCGTTCGCTGCAGCATCGCTTCGCCAATCATTTCATCTGGCTCGGTGATTTCGGGCAGGCATTCCTCTAAGAACATCTTCATGGCGGGTGTTCCTTCCATCTCGCCTTTGTTATGCGCCAGGATAAATGCGGCCGCTGTTTCTTCGGGAGTTCCTACACATTCAAAAGGTTTATGCCCGGAGATGCCAAGTAGTTCACGGAAGAGGGGAAGGAGCGTTTCATGCTCAAAAAGGTTTCCGTTGAACATGCCTTCGAGATCATTCTTTGGAAGGAATGCTGCGAAGAGCGCAAAAGCGAATGCACACTTGGGACATTCTTTACACCAGCGGGGCCTGTTCGGATCTTTACTGATGATCTGCCAATTCCGGTTGCAGCTGCTCGCGAGCGGCAAGTACTGCGGATGTGAGCAGAAGAGTTCTGCGATTTTGAGTTCGGACAGTGTGCGCAGCAGGCTGAAGCAGGTCACATCGCGTGTCACAAAAGTCGATACGTAGGATTGGAACATCTGCTCAAACGCGAGGCTCTTGCTCCACTGGTGATTGATCATCTTCCCGTGGAATTCCACGTTTCCTTCCTCGGCACTTTCTTCATTGCTAAAGGCAACGTACTGATATCCGCTCAAAAGCCCAATCACGATCGAGAGGAAATGCAGGTAGCCGGTAATGGGCACATGGCCATTCAAAGCTCCTTGTTCATTGAGAGCGAAGAGTTCCTGGGAAAGTGCGCGCTTCACATTCCAGAGCGGCAGATTCGCTTCCTTGGCCGTGGCATCAATCAACGGGTGCTGACCAATACGCAGAAGCGTGCAATCCATGTGCCCGCCCTTCAGGAGTTCTGCAGTCACAATAGAATCTTTGCCGCCGCCAATCGGAATCAGTGTTGCTGATTTTTTGGTGGGTGTAGCTACCAGCACACGCGGTGCCGACATCTTGGTGGCGGGGAAGTGAATGAGCCCGCGGAAATCGATGTTGTTCTTGTAGAAGAATTCCCCAAGGCCGTTTTCGTACGTCTCGTTCCAGAAGTCCGTCTGACTTTCAGAAAGAGCACCACTCCGGATTTCGATTGTCTTTGGCAGGCAGGTTTTGTAGTAGCTGATGCCCCCAATCAAATGCAGCGCAAAGAGCGCTTCATCCAAATCCGGGGAATCCAGCAATGGCATGGTCTCCGGGAGCGTGATGGTTTCTGTAAAGAAGACAGCATCATCCAGGCCATACTTGAGAGAAATAGTCCGTGCGGCCTTATCAAAGGCGTAGGAATCGAAAATGAAGGTTTGGTACTGGTTCATGAGTGACCAGTATACATGCTTTTTCTAAAATGAGTCGTTCGGAACTTACTTTGTAAAACGCAGTGTTGAGAGGATTTGTTGTGGTTCACTAAGTAGTTGAGTTGCATCCGATGGAAATGCTTCTACATCGGCAACTATCACATCGTATGCTGTATGTTTTTCTGTGTAATCAGGGAAAGACGGCGTATCGGATTCTCTTGTGATGAAATAAGTCATAAACCAGGAGTTGGCATCCCCACTTTGATAATGGGCGATTGTGGTGTTTACAGGTTGATCCGGAGAGCTGAAATGTCTTTCGATGCTGCTTGCCTGATACAGATGTTTCCCCACTTCTTTTGCGAGTGTGCTGTTTACTTTGTTGATCGTTATGGTGTCAGAATTAGTGTCCACATTTCGTTTGATAATAACACTTTCTCCATCTTCAATTGCCATAAATGTAGAAGGGTATTTGAGGGAAATGCCCATCTTTTCACTAGTGTACATTACCCATGCCTCAGTTGATGACGCAGATGAGTTGGGGGCAGTTGGAGATTCTGCCGATTGCTGCATAGTGCACGCTCCCAGGAAGAGCGATACACCAATCAGGGCAACGAGACGAGAAGTATGCATAGATAAGATGAATTCTATATGGTGCCGAAGGAGGGACTTGAACCCTCAATCCATTTCTGGAACACGATTTTGAGTCGTGCGCGTATACCGTTCCGCCACTTCGGCAAAGTGGCCCACACTATCACATATCTCTGTGGCTATATCAATCCCGCTCGGTTCGATTGGCTGGGCGCTCTGTGTTAGGATTGCTGTACGTTAGATATCCTTGTCGCATCCTTCCTGTACCTTATGTCTATCCGTCTACGATTGAGTCTTGCCCTTGCCTCCTGTGTTCTTGGCACAGGGGCTGCCTTTGCAAAAACCCCCGTCGAACCCGCCCCCGATCTTTTCGTGGCACCCGGAACGCGCAATGTGCTGATGCTCTCGTATCCGCTGCGCAAAGGATGCTATAACCCTGCGGTCATCACCATGATGACCCTGCTCTATGAAGGAGATTCTCCTGCCAATATTCGCAGAGTCTATGCCAGAGTGGGGAATAAGATCCTTACGACCAAGCGCGCCATCAGCAAAGAAAATTACACAGTCACGCTCTGGTTCGATAAAAATAACGCACCTGGTTTGTGTTACAGCGGAGCCATAGATGTCTATGCTGATTTTTCCGGTGCTGCAAAAAAGCATTCCATGAATAGACTTCGCGTGGAACTTGGAACGGATGTCATTTCCACCGATGGAAGCGTTGGCGAACCGACCGTCGGATGGTGGGTGGCGGTTGCAAACAAGAAGAAGTGAGTCGTTTAGTCTCGTGCGTTATCGTTCGCGTCTTCGTACATGCCGTTTTCGTCCATGGCACTGGTATCGCTTGATTCGTCATCAAGAATAGTGGAACCCGATCCTGTTCCCATGGTTGTATCTTCGGAGCTGAGTTCGCCTGTCATTGAAGAAGATGCATCGGTCTCTGTTTGATTGCTGACTGTTGCGGTGCACGCAGCGAGCAAAAGCGGAAGAGAGAGTGAGATGGCGATTGCGGCTGCTTTGTTCATAGTCTCAAGAGTACGTCTCTCCTTTTGATATGCCAAGATATTTTTACAGATTCTTTTCTGTCTACCCGAATGAACTTGTGAACATTGATAGGCAACTTGTAGCATGAAGACATGATTTACGACGTACTTACTATTGGTCTGGGATGTGCGGGTTACACCGCTGCTATTTACGCTGCACGCTACAAACTCACCACATTCCTTGTGGGAGAAGTGGCAGGTGGACTCGGCATTACTGCTGCAGAAGTGGGGAACTGGCCGGGTGATATTGAAATCACGGGTCCGGATCTGATGGAAAAATTCCAGAAGCATGCAGCGAGCTTTGAAGAAGTTACCATGCACAGTGCACGTGTGGAGCGGATCGAAAAGAAGGTGGGAACGTTTGTCCTGCATATGAATGATGGAACAACTGCCGAAGGAAAGACCATCATCTTTGCGATGGGTTCCAACAAGCGTCACCTGGGAGTCCCTGGCGAAGCAGAATTTTCCGGAAAAGGAGTCACGTATTGCGCCACCTGCGATGCGTTCTTCTACAGGAACAAAACCGTTGCCGTCATTGGAGGAGGGGACAGCGCTGTTGAAGGTGCTGCCATTGCTGCGCAGGTTGCCAAGCAGGTGTACCTCATTCACCGCCGCAACGAATTCCGTGCCGAGCCGTACTGGGTTGAGCGCGTGAAGGCCAAAGAGAACATCACGATGGTTTTGGAAAACCAGATTACTGAAGTGCTGGGGGATCAGCGGGTGACAGGCGTGAAGCTGGCGCAGCCTTTCAATGGAAGTGACATGCTTGCGGTGGACGGCGTCTTTATAGAAGTCGGTGCCAACCCGGCGACCAATCTTGCCCAGGAGCTGGGCTGCGAGATTGATACCAAAGGATATCTGAAAGTGGATACCGGTATGCATACAACTGTCCCCGGGGTCTTTGGCGCAGGGGATATTACGAATGGCAGCAACTACTTTGCGCAGTTCACCACCGCTGCGGGAGAGGGGGCGACTGCGGCGAATAGTGCTTTTAATTATCTGCAATCAGGGCATTAATTCTTGGGTGAATGAGGAATTATGACGTATGAATTATGGATATTTGGTTTATTGATTTGTCATTTCTCGCCATAATTCCTAATTCTTTACTCATAATTCATAAAGAAAGTGGTATTGCCTTGCATCAGACGCGAAAATTCATATACTTTTCGAGTTATGCCACGCGGTAAGCGCATCGTATTCGCCGGCTTCTGCTCTGTGGACGGGTTCCCCGTCGCCACAATGCGTTTCCACAAGCAGGATAAACTGGGCAAGTCCTGGAAGGACCATGTTCAGGGAATGGAGAAGTACTGCCCCACGTGCAAGAAGAAGTCTCCGGTCAAATTCAAGGAACAGAAACACAGCTCTAACTAATACGGCGTCGCTTTTCGTCGCTTTGCCGCTATTTGGTTTTTTTGTAATGCGCTCTAAACCTTGTAGACTGCCACTCATGCAAGATACCTATCGGGCGGCTGCTTCCTTATTGTTGCTCCGTCCCACAGAATCGGGAACATACGAAATGCTTCTTTTGCATAAGCCCCGGAAGCGCGATGCGTGGCAGTTGCCGCAGGGTGGAGCCGAAGAAGGGGAGACCGCTGCAGAGTGTGCGGTGCGTGAGCTTCGTGAAGAAGCGGGGATTGCTGATGTCGAAGTTCTGGGAACCAGCGCGCTTGTCTACAAATACGACTTTCCTGCGTCCTACCGGCGGTTTCGTCCGGATCATATCTGCGGCCAGCGGATTGAGTTTGTGCTCGGGCTGTGTCCGGCCAATACCGTTGTTACTGTCGACAATGTGGAAGTGAACGATTTCCAGTGGATTGCTCCGGAAAAAGTGGGGCAGGTACTCAAACGCAAAGAATATGTGGAGCTTGTTCGCTCGCTCATTCAGGAAGCGTATGGCATGCTGGAGAACCGGTAATCTCCCATGCGCGTTGTCCGTCTCATCCTCGAGCAATTCAGAAACTATACCTCGCAAACGGTAGAGCTTTCCGATGCCGATATTCAGCTCTTTGTGGGGCGAAACGGCAGCGGGAAAACCAATGTGCTGGAGGCAGTGTCGCTCTTGTCCATCACAAAATCCTGCCGCGGCAAAGAAGAGCAGGACATGGTGGAATGGGAAAAAGGGCATTATCGCATTACGGGCCGTATCCGCAGCGATAGCGGCGAGGAAAGTACCATGGAACTTGTGAGTGAACTTGTGCCGCGCAGGCGCAAGGCACTTTTCATCAATGACATCCGTTCACCGCTTGCATCGTACGTCGGAACGCTTCCGACGGTTGCCTTCATGCCGGAAGATTTGCTGCTCTTCAGTGGGACTCCCGGTGAGCGCCGCCGTTTTCTGGATCAGCTCCTCAGCCAGATTTCGCCGCAGTATTTTGGCGATCTCTCTGCGTACCAGAAAATCGTGCAGCAACGAAACGCCCTCCTGAAACGTATCGCGAATAATCAGGATCGGGCAGAGGTGTTGGATATCTGGGATTTTGAGCTGGTGGAAAAAGCGAGCACGCTCACGCTCATGCGTTTGGAACTGATTGAAACGCTTAACCTAACACTGCTGGAAGAGATCCGGGCACTCGGGGAATCGTGGAATTCCGCAGAAATCCGCTACGAACGAAAGACGACTGCACGCGATTTGCCTACCCTTAAAAAAGAAATGATCGAAGTCCTCAAGAGCACCCGCGAGCGCGATATTATTTTGCAGTCCACAACCTCTGGCCCGCATCGCGAAGACTGGCAGGTCTACCGTGATGGTCGCTCCATTCCAAGCTTTGCCTCGCGCGGACAGGAACGCGTGGCGGTGCTCGCACTCTTGCTCCTGGAAGTCTCGTATCTCGAACTGCGCCGCAACGAAAAGCCGGTCATTCTTCTGGATGATGCTTTTTCCGAACTTGATGATGCACACCAGGGAGCATTGCTCGATGCATTCAAGGGGTATCAGGTACTCATGACATCCACGAGAATTCCGCCAAATGCAGAAGGGGCCAAAGTGTTCGATGTGGCTGCGGGGGTCGTTACGGAAGCAGAAAGAGTGTCATGCTGAGCTCGTCGAAACATGAACACGTGTCGACTCTTCGACGAGCTCAGAGTGACACTGCCATTGCCGTTCTATGATGCAACGCCCCATACACCGCCAGCGCCAGCGCATCCGCCGCATCATCTGGTTTGGGGATTTCTGAGAGGTGCAGCATCTGCACGAGCATGGATTGCACCTGTGCTTTATCGGCAGAGCCGTCTCCGGTGATGCCGCTTTTTAATTGCAGCGGGGTAATTTCCAGGAGGGGAATGCCGCGCTCTGCAGCAGTGAGCAGAATCACGCCGCGCGCTTGTGCGACATCAATCGCCGTGCGGACGTTCGTCTGGAAGAAGAGTTTTTCCACCACCACGAGCTCGGGTTTGATTTCATCCAGAAACGCACAGAGATCGGTGTGGATTTCCACCAGCCGATCCGCCAGCGGGAGCCCGGCTTTCGTATCAATCGTTAACCATTCAATCACCTGAATATCGGCGCCGAAGGTTGCTTCCACTACACCTAGGCCGACAATGGCGAGTCCGGGGTCAATTCCAACTATACGCATGGAATGATTGTAGGACTGCGGCCGGGCAAAGGGCCAGAGAGTGTGGCAGATGGGGGTTGTCATAGACTCTGTTTTAGGGTCCTGACGCTATTCGGAAAACGCGTTTTTTGCTATAATAAGGGGAAATATGAACACACACACACCTACACCCAAAAGGAAACATCGTTGGCTTGTTGCAGCGCCTCTCTTCGTATTATTCCTGGCACTCAGTGTGCGCGATGGCATGATGCAGAGACCTATGCAGGCAATGCTTGTGGGAAGTGGTAGTGTGATCGAAGCGAAGAGTGAACCGCAGATTATTGCAGCTCAGGGGACATCGTATCGTCTGGAAGCAGGAGCGCGTGTCACGCAGGCTGACACTATTTCTCTGGATGCAGGAACCGTCCTTGTTTTTTCCGAAGGTCTCTCGCATCTCGCAGCCGCTCATCTTACGCTGGAAGGATGGAATGGCGGGTATCAGGTCACCGTCTCTGGAGACATTGTGACTATTGCCACACTCTCGACTTCCGTTCTCGTATCCGATGGAACGAATGAAGCACTCATTCCCCCCTTTATGCAGTGGAAGGGAAGAGGATTCACCTCACTCACAACCGGACTTGATGCCTGGTATGCGTCCCGGAAAACGCTCGCACTCCCTGCTGATTTCGTGCAGGAGCGCATGCAGACGCTTTCCATGATCGCCTTGCAGGCAGATGCAGTAGAAGCCGATGCAGCAGATACAATTCTTCCGCAAGCGCTCGGCCAGGAACTGCGCTTTGAAGCAGCACAGGAACGTGCAGAACAGACGATCCGGCTACAGCGTCTGCAGGCTTTGCGCAGCGCACTTTCTTCCGATGCATCTACAGTCGATACCCTCCTTCTGGAACCCGATACGGCGGCTATTCTGTCTTCTGCGGAAGGACAGAGTGCCATGCCGGGACTCCTTACCAAGGCACTCTCTACAGGCAAAGGAGGTCTCTTCCTTCCGTACTTTATAACAGATTCCCGTCAGGCACTCCTCGCAGTGTTCCATCCGCTCACGCGCGATCATGCAAGAGTGCTCCCGCAAACGCTTGCCTGGACTCCCGACGAAGAGCTCTCGTTCCTGCTCCTGACGCCGCTTTCCGATACCGCACCCAATAGCCTCGCTCCTCTTGCAATGGAAGAGTGGCAGGCACGTTTTAGCGTGTTCGCGCAGCACGGTAGCGGGGCAACGGTCTTCGCCGATGCCCTGCCCTTCCTGCGTGCGCAAATTGATCGTTTCGATGCGTTGCAGTATCCGGCACGCGTGGATCGCTACGCCACAGCTCTCCTGGCCATTGCAGAACCGATTGAGGCAAAGCTGACTGCAGACGCGCGTCACATGCTTCAGGATCTGCGTTTGCTGCGCACTAACCGTCGCATTGCCGCTCCCATTGCGGATGTCGCCTCATCCGCATCATCGATTGCATCTGTCATGGCAGCATCTTCTTCCTCACGACACATCACGCTTTCAAACGATCAACTCGTTGCAGATACGCAAAACTCGCTCCAGAGCAGCGGATTCATGTTTACCTCCCGGACAGCACTCAAGCCGGCAGACGGACTGGTAGAGGTCACAAACATTGTCTTTGGTACGGCAAAAGGGGATATCGCTCTTCGTTTCTCCTTTGATCCCACCACACAGACCGTGAGCAGCATTGAAGAAGACGGGCAAATCCTGCCCTACGATGTTGAGCTGCAGCAGTTTATTGAGTGGATCAGGACAAAATAATCTAGCCCTCGCTCTGGAACGCAGTCACGACGCCGGAAATCTTCCTGGCGATGTTTTCGACGTCGGGCACAGAGTGCAGCGGGAGCGGTCTGCCGTTTCCTGCGCGCATGGTGAAGTGCAGGATGCCAAACGGGAAGATATTCCAGAACTGTGTCTCTGCCGCCACGCTCGCGAAGTTTTCGAGGCTCAGTTCGGTCACTTGTCTATGAACCAGAGACACCTGATCCACAATTACAATGCGCTCTTTGGTCACGAGCACGAAGCTGTAGTACCAGTGCAGGTATTTGTAGAGCATGGGCATCAGCGAAAAGATGATCCAGATGATACTCACGCTTCCCCAGACCCAGAGAGGAGGGAAGTCGGTGTAAATGGAAAGAATCACGCCAATCGCGATCAGAAGGGCGGTAATACAGAGTGGGAAAAAGATCCCGAGCACGTAGATAAATCCGGAGTACCGGACGGTCACAATCGGCTCCTCGCCT
>CAYRQG010000039.1:7125-9440 GCA_964426345.1 uncultured Candidatus Peribacteria bacterium | reverse complement strand
GGAAGTATACGGCTAAAGATGGGGGAAGGGCTAGGAAAGATGTCCATCTTCTCTCTTTAACGTAGAACTATGCAAAACGTTACTCCCATTCAATAGTTGCCGGCGGTTTATTCGTGAGATCGAGGAACACACAATCAATGCCCGGTAACTTCAGAATCGCATCGGTCATTTTCTGGATCACATCTTCTGGAAGGATGACGGCGTTGGCGGTCATCGCTTCCTGGGAATCGATGGGACGCAGCACAATCGACTGTCCCCCGACGCTCGTTCCGAATGGAAGAAGAACAACCGGGAACTGCCAGATTTTCTCGTAGAGTCCGGCGCGATGCATTTCGTCATAGACAATGTCGTCGGCTTCGCGGAGTAAATCGGCACGCTGGCGGGTGATGTATCCGGGTGTGAAGACAAACTCCGGAGGAGTTGTGTGCGATGTGCACTGGAGTACGCGGTTGAAGGTCTTGTTGGTGTTCGGGATAGAGGTTGCCAACTCCACGAAACGGGGATCGACGAGCGTAGGCGTATGCGAGAAGAGCGCAACTGCATGACGGTAGGTGCGGCCATCGCCCTGAACGCCGACTGACCGGACGGGCAATGCTTTATGCGGCACATCGAGGTCCAAATCTGCATCGGCATCGAAGGCTTCTTCGGCACAGAGAATACGCACACCCAATCCCGGACCCGGGAACGGATGGCGCCACACGAGTTCGTGGGAGAGTCCGATTTCTTCGCCCAGTTTGCGCACTTCGTCTTTATACAAATCCTTGTGCGGCTCAAGCACCTGCCCGGCATCAATCATCTTCTGCACTGCCTCGACACGGTTGTGATGCGTCTTAATTTTATCAGCATGTTTGGTACCTCCGGTTTCAATGGTGTCCGGGTAGATGGTCCCCTGTCCGAACATCCAGCCATCTTCCATGCGCAAATGCATCTCTTCGCTCACGCGCTTCTGGACAGTGAGGAATGTCTCGCCGATGATCTTACGCTTGGCCTCCGGCTCGTAGACGCCCTTCAGGTTCGTAAAGAATTCTTCCGATGCATCGACCACTTCCAGATTTTCAATCCCGAACAAATCAAATGCGTTCATGATGGCACGCGTTTCATTCTTGCGCATCATGCCGGTATCGACGAGTAAGCCCTGGACGCGGTGGCTGCCGATGACTTCGTTGAGCACTGTGAAAGCTACAGAGGAATCCACGCCCCCGGAGACCATCATAAAGACGCGCTTGTCACCCACTTCTTTTTTGACTTCGTTCCCGATTTTTTCTGCATAGCTTTTGAGCGACCATGGTTCGTGATCGGTCAGGTCCACAAAGTGTTTCAGAATTTCGGCACCGTGTTCCGTGTGTACGACTTCCAGGTGGAACTGCACTCCGTAGATTTTCCGCTCCTCGTTGGCCATGCCGGCATTCAGACAATCAGAGGAGCTGGCAGCAGTAATGAACCCATGCGGCAGGCGTGTGACTTCATCCCCATGGGACATCCAGACCACAAATGAATCGGGCAAGCCTTTGAACAAAGGCGTCTCTGCTTTCAGCGTAATAGATGTGCGTCCGTACTCTTTGGTTTTACCTCCAGTCACTTCTCCGCCCATGGTGTGCGCAATCCACTGATGACCGTAACAAATACCCAGCACCGGAATACCAAGCTCCAGAATGTTCGGATCGGCCTGAGGACTGCCGGAGTCGTAGACGCTCTGCGGACCTCCCGACAGGATGATTCCTGCTGCCTCCTTCAGCTCCTCGGCAGGAGTATCGGGCGAACGGATTTCCGAAAAAGCCCCGGCCTCACGCACGCGGCGTGCAATGAGATGGGCGTACTGTCCCCCAAAATCCAGAATGACGATGCTTTTTGGATGAATAGGGGCTGACATAGGGGGATTGTACGCAGCCTATTCCCTCCGGGCAACGGAAAGTCGCGTCGCAATCAAAAGCCATACAGTATAGGCAATCGCCGCATCTTCCCACGAATGCAGGAATAACCCCGCAATACCCACCCCCAAAAACGCGTAGAAGATCCCCCATAACCCATAACCCATAACCCATAACTTTCGTAGTACCAAAACAATCAAAGACACATACAAAACAAAACCAAGCCATCCAAGCTCGACCCCGATTTGCAAATACCAGTTCTCCGGAACAAACGGACAGTTGCATGTGCGATCCACCGGCTGCACCTGCTTGTCTCCCAGGAACACACAGAGCTCTGGATGCGGTTTTGCCCAGGAGGGATCATCCTCCGGACGGAGCATGACACAGGTATCGCTGGAGCGGTTGGTGGCGGGACCAGCTGAACCCAAGCCCAAACCAAACGGATGC
>CAYRQG010000039.1:0-7115 GCA_964426345.1 uncultured Candidatus Peribacteria bacterium | reverse complement strand
GCGTGGAGGAAAGACGGAGCAGTGTGTTTGGGAACGGCGCGAGCGCAATCAGGAGTAATGCGGACCCCAAAAATCCGGCACCCAATAAACGACCACGCGTGATGTGTGCTTTGAACCACGGATAGATGGCGATGATGACGATGACAAACGCACCAATCCACGCAGCACGACTGAAGGTGAGAGCGAGCGCAATGAAAGGCAGGACACGCGCTGCGGGTGATGGCGTTTTTGCGAAGAACCAGGAAACGTGTCGACTCTTCGACGAGCTCAGAGTGACACGTGCAGCTATGAGGCCGATAGGAAGTAGCAGCCAAATACCAAACTGATTGGGACCACTGAAGGTGGATTGAATGCGGTGCAGACTCGATCCTCCAATCTGCTGAAATGCAGCAATAGGACCATTGGCTACGTAGAGTGAATGGAGATCGGAATAACCGAGCAATGTGAAGTAGCTGTCTGGCAAAAAGAGCGTGGCGATTCCGTACACAGAGACAATGAATGCAATCCAGAGAATGGAGAGAATTGCGCGCATCTTGAACGCATCGGACCATTGGACTCTGCGCAGAACCAGGAAGGCAATCAGCGGAATGAAGTCATATTTAAAGCCAAGAATTAAATTGATAATTGATAATTGATAATTGATAATTGAAACGAAAACAGCCAATACAATCAACAAACAGATGAACAGATCGAGTAAATCGAAAGTCCATAATTTTCCATTTTCCATTTTCCATTTTCCATTCCGCAGGGTCTCTATAAAAGCAACCAACAAGATGACGCCAAGCACTCCTTCTTTCCAGAGCGCAATCGCAGAAAGGGGCGTATGGCCCGGACCCGCCATCAGCTTTGTGAGGACGGTGACTGCGAGTGCGTGAAAGGGCAGAAGGACAATGAGTCCCAGAGCCAGCCATTCGCGGACACGTTGAAGCATGTGGGTATGATAGCGCCTTGATCTTAAACCGCTACAGAAGGGTGCACTTTCGTAGAACCTTGTGGCGATCTTGGTCGTTCCGGACGAAGATCTAAACCACCGCCCCCTCTCCCGTCATCATCTCTGTTGTCATCAAAGAGAGGAAAATCATCGTCATAGTCATCCTCCCCTCGTGGTTCATCTGGAAGCTGTAGAAAGATCTGTAATGATTGAATATGCTTCCGCAAATAGAGGGTATTTTTTTGAATAGATTTCAATACGTCATCCTGAATAGGTGCAAGCAATGACTGTGCATAATGCTCTTCAACATACTGTGTATGATCATGAATCTGCACTAACAAATTTTGCAGTTCTCCTCTCACGCTCGTAGGAATTCCTGATTTATTTTTTTTACAAAGATACTTCAAATCTAACATATCACGGACTTCACCTGACAAATTTTCACCTTCAGATTGCACTGATTCCAGGATTGCCCGATCATCGGAGAAAGGTTCCATGGGCGCGCGATAATACGCCCGAAAAACTCAGGTGCAAGTTTTCTGTACAATCACTAGTAAATAGCTCTATAGAGCCATTTTATAGGCACAAACGTTCTTCTTCCGTACGGAAAATTTCGCCTTTTGCCAGCACCTCCTCCACGGCAGCAATACACTTACTGCGCACATTCTCCCCGTAGATTTTGGGCGTGTTCCGCATCTCCTGATTGTTCCAGGCGAAGTCAATAATGCGGCGGATGAGGGTACCATCCACGGGAGGTGCAATGAGGTTCCCTCCGGCGAGTGCGGCTTCCGCGCGATCCGTTCCAAAGCGCAACGTAACACACGGCACTCCGAGCACGTTCATTTCCTCCTGCATGGAACCACTATCGGTCGCGCAGACTGCGGCCTTGTTCATAACGGCAATCACATCGGTATAGAGCGGCCAGACCGGGGAATAGATAAAGTTCGGGTAATCAGTTTTCATCTTCTCCACTTCATCGCGAAGACCATAGCGATCAAACGCGGCTTCCGTTTGGAAGAGCGAAATCAGCAGCACTTTTTTGCCATCGAGAATGAGTGATTTCATAGCCTCGTAAATAGCGCGGAAGCGCGGCTCGGAGGTGCAGTTTTCGCGGCGGTGAATGCAGAAACGCACAAAGTCACCATCGGCAAGCATCGGGTAACGTTCGAAGATATCGGACCCGGCGGCATTCTTGAGCGCTTCATGCGTGGCATCCACCACAGAGTTTCCCACTACAAACACGCGGTCTGCGGGGTAGCCTTCGCTTGCGAGGAATTCGCGCACCAGTTCGACCGGCGCCAAATGCACGCCTGTTCCTGCTTCGGCTGCGCGCGTGTTGAACTGTTCCGGGTACGGCTCCAGGCTCCCGCGCTCCCAGTGTTCCACGTTCATGAGGAACTGACGCCAGAGACCAACATCGAAGTGCGAGACATCGTCGAAGGCAAGTTTTTCATCGGCGAAGCGAGGCGTGAGTGTGCGGATACCGCCTTCCACGTGGACCGAGGAAAATCCGTTGCAGTAGCCAGCATTCGCTGCAGCCATAGCTGTCGTTGTATCGCCATGTACGTATGGAATCACCACCTTCCCCTTCTCCTTCAATTCCGCGATGAGGAATCCGAGCCGCGCAATAATCTGGCTCACCACTTCGTACATATTGCCGCGCACATTCAAATTGAAATCAGGCTCCACACCAAATTCTTTCAGCATGCCTCCGCTCAGGTTCTCGTCGTAGTGCTGGCCGGTGTGACCAAGCAGCACCAGGTGTCCGCGATTTTTCAGTTCCCGGTAGAGCGGAATCTGTTTGATGATATCGGGTTTGGTGGCAATCAGAATAATGTGCACGTGCTTGTCTGCAGCGGCGGCAACATCATCGAAAAAAGACGGTGAACGGTAGGTGATCTCAGTCATGTATGCAGAGTAGCAGATTATTTCCCATTTCTCTTCTCTGTTATATCAAGCGCATGAAGATCCTTTTTATACAGCTCAACAGTGTAATCCGGCAGCATTTCAGGATGAAAAGCTTCGCGTGTTTCTACGCCGGCATATGCCGACATCACTGCATTGATATGGACAAGTTCGTCAGTTTCTCCTGTGCGAATACGGAGAGTGAGCTCACGGAAATCAACACCTTGCTGAGGAAGATCCAAATAATTTTTCCACTCTCCAACGCAGCCCGCTGCTTTCCACTTTTCTAAGGCACGCTCCAATTCATCTGGCCCGGTGTAATCCATTAAGAGCGCAACAACCATACCCATTCGCTCGCGTGTTGTGTCCATTAGTTCGTGCATCAACTGCATAATCTCAGGTTGCTCTTCTGTCAGTCGTTCTGTGCGGCCCATGTGAACAAAGCGCACATCTTTATTTTCATCAAGATGTATCCAGTTATCTTTCAAATCCTGTAAAAATTCACGCGTTACCTGAAAGACCGCATCTGCCTGATCTTTTGGACGCTCCCAATTATTGATAGACCATATCCACAAGCCAATCAGTCCCACCATTTGATCACGCGATTCTGCAACAATAGCTTTAGCTGCCTCTCCACCAGCTTTATAACAGGCATACGCCTGATCGAAGTTTAGGTCTTTAGGTTTTATCTGCACTCCTTCGTCTGTCAAAATTTCATCGGCCTTTGACCGGCGATTTCCATCGCACGTGAGCTCAACCCATAAACCTTCTTTGGGACTTGTAGACATAGGCGGAGCACTCTAGGGAACTGCCTGAAAAGCGTCAACAATACATGACATTATTCCTTGCAAGGCCGCAAAAACCGAGTAGGATGCGGCGCTATGTCTACAATCACTGAAACTCCGGAATTGGTATTTAGTCTCCCTGCCCCCGAGACAGGTGTTTATTTGGGAACAGAAAAAAGCAAGATTGAAGCAATGCGTCCCCATTTCAATGCAATGAGAAGCGCAGTAGAAGCTGTGTGCAGCGAAGCAGGCGTCCATCTTGATCTGTATGGAGATCTGACAGGAACCGTAAAATTGACGGGGGACGCCGAGCAATTGCAAATTGCACAAACACTGTTGCAGCAGCGCAAGGTTTTTGATGGCTTAGTCACAAAGTCTGTCTTTGAACCAAACGCAGTACACGATTTTTAAAAGGAGGCTCGGTCCTGTTACGCTGCCTTCCCCATCTCCGTAGCCGCCTGCGTCTTGGCAATTCCTGCCATTTCGCGCACATCTTTGCTAATAACCTGCCCGCCTTCAAATTTATAGATGTACGGCGTGCAGAGGCCGATTTCCATGGCAGCGACTTCATCGCCACTGATATTATCCAGATTTTTGATGATGGGACGCAGACTGTTTCCATGTGCAGCCACAAGGACGGTTTCGTTATTGATAAGGTGCGGCAGGATGTATGTTTTGAAAAACGGCCACGTGCGGCGTTCACAGTCTTCAATACTTTCGCCTCCGGGTGGGCGCGTGCTGTAACTACGGCGCCAGAGGAGTACCTGTTCCTGTCCATACTTCTCGGCAGTTTCGGCTTTGTTGAGCCCCTGCAAATCTCCGTAGTGACGTTCGTTGAGGGCGGAATCGATGGTAACCGGGATACTGTTTTGTCCTGTCATTGTGAGCACAATGTTCAGCGTGTTCTGTGCGCGGATGAGGCGGGATGTGAATGCACAATCAAATGTAAATTCTGCAAGTGCTTGTCCGACTGTGGACGCATCCTTGGTTCCCTGCTCTGTAAGGGGGATATCGGTCCATCCGGCAAAGCGGTTTTCCAGATTCCATTGCGATTGCCCATGTCGGAGGAGTATCAGTGTGCCCATATATGGACAGTATGAAGCATAAAGGCATTCCAAAAAAGGGGCTTTCCTGCTATAATTATCTGATGTCCAAATTCCACATACACACACTCTCCAGCCGCCGCTACGGGCACACAGTGCTCTGGTCCATCTTCCTGTGCGTGGCAATAGTCTGCGCAACCGCAATGCTCGGACGCGCTGCACATAACTTCAAAGCAGCTCTGACCGATGCACCGGATGTGGCTATCTATCTCCTGTTGCCGGATGAGAAGTTGGGGAATACGACACTGCTTCATGCAAACAAAGAAGATACCGAGCGTGCGTACCTGGCCGAAACGGCAACGGGTCCGAAGCTGATCAAAATCCGCAAGAACAAAGAGTGGATGATTGATCTTATTGAGCCGCTCCACGACGGGTCCACTGCGACAGGATCACAAGTGCAGGAAACAGAAGCACAGCAGTAAGAATACGCGGCAAACGCCGCGGTTCCAGAATGAGTCTCCAGAGCCACTCGAGTCCCAACTTTTGGAAAATGCGCGGCGCACGCTTTTTGGTGCCTGCCAGAAAATCAAAGGTGCCCCCGACCCCCATTGCAATACGCACAGACGGGAGATCTTTCAGATAGGTGGCAATCCAGAGATCCTGCTGCGGAGCGCCATAGGCTACAAAGAGAATGTGCGGCTTCACGGCATTAATCTGTTCAATAATTTTCAAAGCATCTTCGTAACGCGGGGAGCCTGCAAAGGTTCCGGCAATATGGAGGTGCGGATTTTTGGCAAGCAAGGTGACCGCTGCCTGCTCCGCAACGCCCGGTGCGGCACCCAGCAAAAAGACGCTATCGGCATCGCTCAGAGACACGCAAAGACTGGTGACCGTATCCACTCCTGTTACGCGCTCCGGCACAAACTGCCCAGTGTACGCACCCATCGTCACAATCCCCTGACTGTCGGGGAGGTTCAGGTCGCTCCGTTCCAGCACATGCCGGAACGTGGGATTGTTCCGCGCAGCCACGAGCATCTCGCTGTTGGGTGTCATCACGTGATGCTGTTTTTCCGACCGAAGCATCGTATGCAGACGCTCAAGAGCTTGTTCGCGCGTGATGGCATCGATGGGAATGCCGAGGAGGGAAATGCGGGACATGACGAGTTATGAGTTATCAGTTATGAGTTATGGGTACGAGGATACTAGCAAATCTCACGCAACCCGTAACGTATAACCCATAACGATCTCCGCATTCTGTTATTCTTCCAAACAGTATTCTGTTACTCTTCAATTATGAACAAAGTCACCAGCATGATCGCCATAGCGTCCACAGTCTTGATCACCGCCTGCACTACCCAGGCCGAACAGACCGATAGTGGTGCCGAATTCCAGACGGCCAGCAGTGCGTCGAGCGTGGAACAGGTGAAGGTAGCCGAACGCTTTTTGAGCGGGGGGCTGTTGCAGATGGGAAACGCCAATGCGCCGGTCTCCATGCTGCTTTTCGTCAATCATTCCAGTGAGTATTCCCAGCAATTCAACCAGAACATTCTGCCCCGTCTGCTCGTGGACTTTGTGCAACAGGGAACGCTGCAAATCGGAATTGTGCCTATGCAGTTCAAGAAGTATCCGGAAAGCCAGATGACCGCCGCCATGCTGCTCTGTGCCACCATGCAGGGCAAAGGCCGGGCGATGAATGATCTCCTCTTTGCAAAACCAAATGAATCGGAAATTCAGAAACAGATTGGAGCCATGGGCCTGGATCTTACGCAAATGAAAACCTGTCTGGAAAGTGACACCCTGAAGCAGCAGATGGATAGCGAAGCAAAACTGATCCAGTCCTTCGGCATTACCACCGCGCCGTCCTACACGCTCAACGGCCAGGTCTATAAAGGCCTTCCCGAATACGCCGATATGCGCGGCCAGATTCAGGCAGCTCTCACGCGCTGATCCGCACGAGTTTCACGCGTGATGTTGCGCCAGAGAGAATACTGACTGATGCCGCCGATACTCCAAATGTCTCTGCCAGAAAGCGGACCAGTTCGATATTTGCCTTATTCTCTTCTGCGGGCGCGGCGAGATCGACTTTGATACTGCCATCGTCGAGAATGGATTTGATGTGCGTCGTAGCTGCATGAGGACGCACGCGAATCGTACAATCAAGAACACCTTCCTGTTTTAAGCGTTGTCGTAAAGCATCAATCATAGACATTAGCGAAGCTGCCCCTTCCTCCACTTCTGAATCTCCGCGTGATGTCCGCCCATCAGGACATCAGGCACTTTTAATCCCTGAAATTCCGCAGGCTTGGTGTAGTGCGGATACTCTTTTTTGCCATCGAGCGCCTCGGTAAAGGAGTCTTCGTGGGCCGAGTTCTCGTTTCCAAGCGCACCAGGCAGTAGGCGAGTGACCGCATCAACAACAACCATTACAGGAAGCTCTCCTCCAGTTAAAAC
>CAYRQG010000038.1:0-9604 GCA_964426345.1 uncultured Candidatus Peribacteria bacterium | reverse complement strand
AACGAAAAATAAAGTGAACCGCTGTTCCTGTTATCGCCAAACCAAAAAGCAGTAAAAGGGCTGCAATCCAACCTTTCCACCATACCAAAGCAGTGAATAGGGCAATGATCACGATGTATTTAACGATGCGGAACCAGAAAGGTTGTGCATGAAGCGCGACGTATTTTTCCCGCCTGATCCATTCTCTCATTGCCATATCTGCATTCTATCTCTTTTCTTTACTTGATGCCTCTGATTCGTATAATTATCAGTTATGGCATCCAGTGATATGAAGATGCATGTGTTAACGGCACCCAGCAAGGAATTCAACTGGGATCATGCTATGGAGATGGCGGAAAATATGCTGAATATCGCGCAGGTGCTGGCCCCAATGGAACAAGAGGAGCAGAGGCGGCAGCGAAAGCTCAAGGAATTTCCCAAGGGCTTTCATCTCGAAGGCAAGGGCTACTCCTGTTTCATCTGCGGTAGCTCATGTTCCCAAGAAGAAACGTGGTACGACCAGCACGGTATTAAGTGCATGGTTTGCCAAGGATCAGTTGACCGAGGGGAGATCCCTGCATCAGCGGCGGACAAAGAAACGTGGTATTCCCGTTACGATATGGAGAGGGAGTTCAACGCCAACCGACATGTGGTAAAGCGATGGGTAAAAGAGGGAATCCTTAAAGCGCGTTCGGTGAAGCGTAATGGCTACGAGCATGAGCAGCTCTTGTTGATCGAAGATAACAAAGAAACACTTCCACCGAAGGAACTGGTCGAAAGTCATTCCGTAAATGAGACGCGGAATGATGGCTCGGTGTGGACGCACATGGAACCGTGGTATCGGTTCGTCGATCCGTTCAAGCATCTGAAGGGCTACAAGATCATGGATCACCTTCAGATGGAAAACGGGAAACTGGAACCCAAACCCAAGGAGAAATAGTTTCTTCCATTTCTATGGCCTACCAACACCTCAAAGAACGGCCCTACTACGAGGAAATGTACGACCGTCACACAGTTGAACGATGCCGTTGGCACGAGGAGCCTCATCCCGTCTCGAATGGGAAACTTCGAGAGAAGGGGCTGACGCCCGGGCAAATGCAGTGGGCTCATGACTTCGCATCGGAATGGTTGCTCTTTCAGCTCGCAGGAGATCGGTACCTTCAGCGTGAAGAATCGATTAATGAGTGGATGGAACGAGATAAGCAGCGCGATGAAATCTTGGAGCGAGCACGAAAGCCGCTCATGCGCTGCCCCTCTTGTGGACGGGCAATGGAGTGCGTCTACATGCACTTGAATTTTGATATTGATGACAGCAAACGGGAATGGGTGGAATTCTTTCTTGCCTGCAAACCCTGCAAGCAATCAAAGAATGTATTTGAGAATGGTCAGGAAGTTCCAGAGAAGCCTTCACTCTGCGTCAAATGCAACAAGGCGGTGGAATTCAGTACGCGGAAGAAGAAGGGCAAGGAGTACTTCGTTGATACCTGCAAACACTGTGGGCATGTCGAAGAAACTCTCAGTGTGCTGGAAAGGGAGAAGAAAGCTCCAATACAGGAAGAGATCGAACGGTTTGAGTACGACAAGAAGCGTTTCTGCCTCACTTCAACTCAAGGCGAGCGATACAAGAATTGGGTCGATGGCATGAAGAGAATAGGAGAACAGAAAAAGGAGCAGGAAGCGAATGTGGAGTATTTCGACAAGCTTGCGGAAGTAAAGAATCTAAACATCGCCGGATTGGAAAAATTACTTAAAACGGCCATCAAGAAGGCGGGCTACTCCGATCTGCAGATCTCCATGACCCCACCAGATCGTCAGATTATCGTGAATTTCTCCGTGAGAGATACCCAGGAGAAACGAGAATCATACGAAAGCGAGAAGACGCTGAAAAAGATCTTTGAGGAAACATTGGAAGATAAGAACTGGGCGTTAATGTCCGATGGCATCCACTATCGGCTCGGACTTCTGAGTGGTCGTATCCGTGGATATGAAACTGAAGAGGATCTCCAAGAACTCACGAAGTCTCGAATGAAGAAGAAGGGCAAGCTGGTAAAGGTATCGAATTCCCGATCAGCGAAATATGCCTCAATGTTTCCGGATAATATAGAATTATGATTCCGTCAATTTCCGCTTCAACAAGCCCTGTTCCAGTGTCACATTTGTAACATTCAGCCCCGACCGTGTTGCCCTCGGTTCTCTAAAACCCTACCCTCAAGAACGTTGTCTGGGACTCAAAGATAAAGTTCTAGACCGAGCTGCCCAGCCAGCCTTCGCCAAGGCTTCGGCTGGCCTACGGCCAAGGTATGAGGATGTTCTATTGGTTGAAAGAACAGTTTTTTTGTTTTATCTGAGCTTAAAGTGGCCAGCAGAAACGCGGGCGAGGCTGGCCCGCCGTAGCAAGAGCGAAGCCGGGCGGTCAGATTAGTCATATGTATTATGTGTATCTATTATGTTTGGTGAATGGAAGTTCATATGTTGGGTCCACTTCTGATCTTGCAAGACGACAAGAAGAACATCGAACGCTTTTTGTAAAGAAAAATATTCTTCTTAGCGCACCTTAATGTTTTCTTAATCTTAGGATTGTATTCTGCATGTCACTTGGTAATACTAGTGTCTCTTTCGCTTTCTTTTCCCCATTGTTCATGTCCCACACACGTCACACTCTGAGCTCCGTCCTGAGCCCCGCTCTTGCCGCTGCTGCCTTCACGGTTCTTCTGACAGGATGCACTGCAAGCAGCACTGTTGATACGAACCAGAACTCATCTGTTTCCATGGATGACGACACATCGTCCACCGCCATGATGGATGACGGCACCACATCTGCTGATGCCACTTCATCCGTTCAGGCTGATGCATCCACCGGCACCTATGCCAATGGTACCTACGATGCGACCGGAAATTACCGTTCTCCTGCAGGCATGGAAGCAGTCGAAGTTTCCCTCACACTCAAAGACGGCATTGTGACCGATGCAACAGTCAAAGGTGACGCCACCAACCCAAAGAGCATTACAATGCAGGGCAAATTCGTTGCAGGCTTCAAACAGGAAGTGTTCGGCAAATCGATCGACAGCCTCTCCCTGGGTGTTGTGAACGGTTCTTCTCTGACACCGGTTGGGTTCATGGATGCGGTTGCTAAGATTAAGGCTGAAGCAGCTAAGGCTTCCTAAGTTATGAGTTATGGGAGTATGAGTAATGGGTGAGTGTACGATCGTACTTTGTTTGGACTCAATAAATAGGACTGTATGTAGAATAAAAACATGCAGTCCTATACTGATTTAGAGGTTTGGAAAATTGGCTTAGATCTTGTTGAAGAAATTTATAATCTTACCAAAAATTTTCCTCCTACAGAATTATACGGCATAACTTCCCAGATGCGTCGTGCATCAACAAGTATTGTTGCCAATCTTGCTGAGGGATTTGGAAGGTTTACCTATGCCGATAAAGCAGGGAAATTTATTATTGCACGAGGTGAGTGCACAGAAATATGGGCGTTTCTTCAGATAGTCATTCGTTTAAAATTAGTTGATACACAATCTATACAAAAAGCATTACAGCTCACAGATTACGAACGAAGATTAATTTCAGGTTTAATTTCTTCTTCTAGGGATAAAGCTTCTTTTAAAAATTCCCATAACTCATAACTCATATTCTCATAACTAAAAATGTTCGTCTCAAAAAAACTCCGCCTCAAATCCCTCAGACTTCTTCACCCGATAATCTTTATTTAACAAACAATAGTCAAAAGAAAGATCTTTCTGCAAAGTCTCCGGCTCCACCATAAAGAGACAGGTTGCCAGTCCATCGGCGAGGGCAGCAGTATCTGCTTGTACCCAGGTTGCAATAATTTCTTCGGGGGATGTAAGCGAGAACGGATTAATTGTATGCTGATAGGTGGCCCAGCGTCTGCGGTTCCCAGCCGATGCGCATAGTCCACCCTCGAGCAATTCCAGGACGCCGATTGCTTTCGTGGTATCCCCGGGATGTTCCAGTCCTGCTCGCAGCGGGATGCCATTTCCCTGGTAATAAATATCTCCACTGCCATTCACGAGGAAGCGAGCGATATCTTTCTCTTTCAGATACTCTGCAATCACATCCACAAAAAATCCTTTCCCGAGTGCACCCAGATCAATCAAGACATGTTGTGTGAGATGAATGTGCGTATCATCAACAATCGTCAGGACATCGTGGAGGGGTGGCACTGTGCGGATAATCTCCTTGGGTTTGAGGGAGTACTGTGCGTCGTAGCCCATGTCACTGAGCGTGTAGCCGATCAGCGGATTACAAAAACCGTGCGATGCATCGTAGAGTGTTTCATAGAGGCGCAGCATCTCCACCAATTGAAGCGGCACTTCTACCGTTCCCGTTTTTTCCGTGAGCTCCCAGATGAGCGACGTTTTGATGAAGCGCGAATACGTTTGATCAAATACTTGTGATCGCCCGACAATCGTTTTTTCAATCTCCGAAAACGCATCATCACCAAGTGAATCCCAGATAGTAATGCCCCAGCCGGTTCCCATCGATTGGTACTGAAAACTGCGTGGCTCCATGGCTTCAGGGCCGGTACAGCAGGTGATAGAAGAAGGACACAACCGGATCAACATCACCGCCGTAGACAAGCGCACCACCAAGTGCACCGGTAATTGTCACCAGCAAGAGTCCTGCAATTGCCCCCAGAATCAGAAGGGGAGTCCGAAAGAGAGTTGTTTCAATCTTGATGAGCATCTGCAGGGGCTTCACATTCCGGCCTATTCCTTCGCGGCGCATCCACTCAAGGAGATAGAGCGCGCTCAGAACACAAAACACCCAGAGTGTTGCTGTGGCGTAGGTGGAATGAAGTTCCACGAGTGCCATGGTAGGCGTTCCCCGGAATCCTTCTTCCGCAAGCTCGCCTGTCTGCTGTGCGGCAAAGCCACCGATTGTTCCTGTAAAGAGAAGAACGGCTTTCGTGTAAAACCACCACTGCTGTCTTGTGAGCACTGGTAGGGGCATCATTTCCATCAGCGTATAGACCGAGAGCAGTGCGATGGGGAAATGGACGAAAATAGGGTGAATGTTCATGGGTGAGGGGAAAGGTGAAAAGAATACCACAAAAAAGTCTATGGGTACGTGCATTAAGACAGTATTAAGACTCTCTTTGATTTACAAATCTCCCAGTGCCGGGTCAAAAATACTGGGCGCAAGCGTTTCCCCGGATAGTAACTGGCGAATGCGCTTGCTGCCGTAAATGGAAGAGAGGATACCCACGCCGTTACAGCCGATATTGTAGAGAAGGACAGGATTTTTTGGTTCAAAGCCCACACGGCGGATCATATTTTTTGTGTACCCCATGAGCCCCTGCCACAAGAACGCGTGATGCGCAGTCTCCGGCAGCCCGCGGTAGGTATGCAGCATTTCTCTGGATAGCTCCTGTTCGATATCCGGAGAAATGGCAGCTGTGGGATCAAACTGTGTCTGATCATTCAATGTAGTATCACTGCCCCCCAGACACGTGAGCGAGAGGGTCGATCCATCTTTCTCTCTGTACGGACGGCGCGTGATGTAAAACTCTGCCGGATGATAATAACTGAGCGCGGTGACCGGCTTTGCGTCTGTATCCAGATACCCTGTCATATATCCACTGACGCCATTTACCATTTCCTCAAATGTTTTTTGGATATCTTCTCCTGCTGTATTGTCTATGTGCAGTGTCTTGAACCCGTTTGTGCAGAGTACGACATGTGATGCGTGAATGGTCTTTCCGGGCACAACCACTTCTGCACTATCTGCATCCAGACGAACAGTCAGAACGGGCGTATGTTCTCCCACCCTGAAACGCGCTGCAAATTTCCTGAGCATCCACTGCACCAGTCTGTTGCAGAAGAGCGCGCTATTCATACAGCCGATATCCATCAGCTCCACTGCAATGAAGCTGGTATCATCTGTCTTGAGTAATTCCAGGACTGCGGAATGCGGCACAGGCATCACGTGCTGCATGAGCTCCTCCGGAATCTGTGCCAGGATATCCTGACGATTGCAGACCATCACCGGTTGATGCACGATGCCGGCTTCTTTGCGAATATCGTGTGTTTGCAGATTATCCAGCAGCGTTTCCATGGTGACCATGCCGTTATAGCTGATGCACGTATCATAGGAATCGGTGGCACCACTCATGGAAAGCATTTCGTCCACACAGCGCCATGCAGATTCCACCTGTGTGAGTGCATCGAGCGTCATGTCTTTGCCAAAGGCGCGGATGATGTCTGTCAGCGGGCGCTCAAATTCATTCAGCACGTGTCCTGCATTTCGTCCGGTTGCACCATGTGCGACCATGCCTGCATCCAGCAGAATCACCGATGCGTCGCCATGCATGAGTAACTGATACGCGGTGGATACACCCGCAATTCCGGCACCTACGATCACCACATCGGCCGTTGCATCGCCGGAGAAGCTATATGCGTCGCGGTCTTCCAGTTGTGCCAGCCAGGGGGAGGTGGTGGTCTGCATAGGATTTACAGATGTCCGAGTTCGGGATCAAAAATAGAGGGAGGCAGCTGAATGCCTGCAAGTAATTGGGCAATGCGCTTACCGCCATATACGGACGGCAATATGCCCACGCCGTTACAGCCGAGATTGTAGAGGAGTACGTGATTCGCCGGTTCGTAGCCGATGCGGCGGATACTATTGGGCGTATATCCCATCAGCCCCTGCCACAAAAACGGACGCGATGCGTATGGCGGAAGATCGCGATACGCATACCGGATTTCACGATCCAGTTCTTCTTCGATATCTGCAGGAAACGGAAGCTGCGGATCGTACTGCGCACGGTCCGGCAAAAAACGCTCCGGCCCCCCGACACAAATCAATGATTGGGGATTCTGAGGGTCCTGATCATACGGACGGCGTGTCAGGTAGTGGTACGGTCCGCTCGATACTTCCGACCGGTAATAGCTGATGGCAATGGGAACCTGATTTGGTTCGTCCAGATACGCAGCCATATAGCCAATGCGGCCTTTCACCGTTTCATGGAAAGACGGATCGACCGGGGTACCTGCGTTATTTTCAATTGTGAAATTTTCAAAACCATTCGTGCAGAGGATTACGTGGCGTCCCTCAAGAATATGCGATTCTGTTTTGACGATCGCTTTCTCTTTCTGCAAAACCAGTGTTGTAACAGGCAGATGCTCTATAACCTGCAGACGATCCGGATACGCATGTAGCATCCACGCAACCAGTTCTTCGCAGAAGAGGGCGCTATTCATACATCCCTTGCGTGTTTTTTGCGCCGCCAGAAAATCGGTGTCATCGGTTTCCAGTGCATTCAGAATCACTCCGTGCGGCACCTGCATCACATACTGTTTCAGATGTTCCGGCAGCGCATCTGCCAATGCAGGATCAATTTTCAGAAGCAACGGTTCATGATCCAGTCCCGCCTTCGCACGCATGTCCAATTCTTCCAGATGCTGCACAATTTGCTCGATGGTGCTGAATCCTGCATAGCCCGCGCACATATGCAGCGGCGTTTTCATGGAACACTGCTCCAGAATATCTTCAATCATTCCCCACGCAGATTCCACGGCCAGCTGCCCCTGCATGGCCATCTCCGTGCCAAAGGCTCTGGCAATATCGGTAAACGGACGTTCAAAGTAACTCACCAGTTGTCCCGCATTGCGGCCGGTTGCTCCATGCGCAATGCGTCCTGCATCAACCAGGAGCACAGTCGCATCGGTGTGTTTCAGTGTGAAGTACACCGTGGATACGCCGGCAATACCCGCACCGACAATCACGACATCGGCTTCCGTGTGACCGGAAAATTCATACGGAGAACGGTCTTCCAGTTGTGTCAGCCAGGGAGTGTGTGTTGTATGCATAGGAAGTTTGTTTTCTCTTGAGTATAGCATATTTTGAGACATTTTTGAATGCCGGGAAAAGAGGAGCGCGTAAAACCGCAAATTGATTGCGCATAGTAGCGTCAATGGTCCATCGGGACCAATATACAACTCCTGCATTTTGTAGTACGCTCACTTCATGCAGACGCTGCACTTCTAGGATAAAACGTTATGAGGTGCGTTTGCATCTCGGTCCTTTGAATCAGCGTTCGTTTTCTCTTTTTTTGGGCCAAGGCCCCGGAGTTCTGTATGCGATTGTCGTATTGGATTGGAATTTTATTGAGCGGTCGTCGTCCACCATGTCGTCGCAGGATTGCACGGCAGGACTCGACATCGTTTGCTGTCCGCGTGGAACAGGTTGAAGATCGTGTGCTGTTGCATGGTTGCTCGTTCATTCCGCAGGGCAATCATTGCGACAATAGCAGCAATCACCACCAAGGTGATACCAGTATCCACGTGGATGCTGAAGGGAATCAGTGGAAGTTGAAGAATGGCACGTTAACGATTGTCGACGGTACGGGCAGTTTGTCCGTCTATATTGGAGTCAACCCGGACAACGCACAGCTCGTTGACGTCTATATTAATCAGACGTTTGTACAGCTGCGGAATTGCGACATTGGAAGTGTCGTCATCAACGCGTCGAAGGGTAATGCCACTACCACGGATAACCTTTACATTGACGCAGGCGTTGGCTGTACAAGTGTTGTGGCAGGAATTGGGACGACAAACGTCACGGCCACAGATGCATCTCTCTATGTCGATGGCGCTTGCGCCACGACGAGTGTGCTCAATATCACGGGTGGCACCGCGTTGAATGTGGTGGATGTGGAGAAGGGTACATTGATGTACGCCGGCTCGGACGGTGGCACAAATCTGATCAGCTGCGGTACGGGTAGTAATACAATCACCACCAGTACCAATGGCTGCAGTATCATCTACTGCGCCGGTGACACGGATATCAATGCTCTCGGCGATGATATTGTGATTATTCTCGATAAGACGATTCATACAAGCATCGTTGCTGCCGACGGTGCTGATGTCGATGTCTTGATCACCCGCGCAAACCAGTCCAAAGTGGATTACGCAACCGAAGGCGATGGAGACATCGACGTGTATCGCGTCTGGTAAACATGAACTGAAAACGAACAATCTGACATAGTAAAGGACAATCGACGCCTCTCCTCCTGCTGTAGGGGGAGAGTGCGCTTTTTGTTGTGCAAAAAATCCCCAAATAAAAAAATGTCACCCGTTGATTGCTCTTAGAGTGACATTTTTGAAGACAACTTCTGTTACTGCACACTCACTCCACCATTTCCCGCAATCTTCAGCGTCAATCCAATAATGCGTGTACCGACAGTATTGCTGACGCCGTTTCCTGTCACTGTAATAGGTGACTTGGCAGCGTAGATAGTACCGGTAATGCTCATGTTACCGTGGCCGGTAATAGTCATGGCCGTGCTGTATGTGCGGTTCTGGTAGATCACAATACCGTTATAGGTACCGCTTGTTGGAGCTTTCAGGTTGATGGTACCGTTTCCGCTCAGGCTCACAGCACCGCCACCCGTGGTGTAAATGGTGACGCCATTTCCGGAAATACTTGCATTGCCCGAAATGTTGAGACCTCCGGCAGAAATGTAATACGTTCCAGGAAGCAGAGTGATGTTTGCATTAGCTGACCCTTTGATTCCGTTCGAGTATGTTCCCGGAGAGAGTGTAACCACTGTATTGCCTCCGTAGGTGGCAGAAGAAATTGTGGGGGTTGT
>CAYRQG010000037.1:0-9722 GCA_964426345.1 uncultured Candidatus Peribacteria bacterium | reverse complement strand
GTTCTTCGACATCGATCACCTGTCCTTTGCGAATACCCATGGACGGTGAGACACCGACTCCAATGATATTGGGGACACTCTGATCCTGGCCACCTTCGGTGATGGCAACAACGGTACGGATTTTAGAACTACCAATGTCGAGACTGGCGAGCACGCGTTCCTTAGGCATAAACAGAAGAAGGTAAAGAGAGATAGACAAACACCGCTCACGCACACCGAAATCGATGGATGCAAGTGTACGGATGCAGCATAGATATGCGCAAGAGTGAACGACTACGTTTCGTACTCGGGTTTGTCTTCATCGAACACAAAAAATATCCTGATTTTTTTGCTATGCAGAGGGCTGAACACACAAATGTGTTCAATCGAAAAAACACCTTAAAATAAATGTGCACATTCTATGAACATAAGAAAACCTCACAACGCACATTCAGACACACACACGCAATACGTTTTCAGAATAGTGCGAGCTGGTCGTCTGCTTTGGGCACATCTGCAACCGTGTCTGCAAAGAGATCAGACACACACAGATACGCTTTTTGTCCATACGGTGTTTGCAGGAATTCGCGGAAGCGGCGTGTAAGAAGTGTGAACCGTAATTCCTGAAATAACTGAATGATGGCATCGGCGGAGAGGCCGTCGACGCGCATGTCATCCCACAAAAGTTCCATAGGAATATCGCACACCAGGCGCGCCATGCGCTGACCGAAAAACGCCTGTTCTTTATCCGCTTCCAGCTTGGCCCGGACCGCAGGACGGATATCGGTCAGGTTCTCGTAGACTGCTTCCAGTGTCTGGTACTTTTGCAGCAATTCCGCGGCAGTCTTGGGGCCAATCCCTTTCACGCCCGGCAGGTTATCCGATGCATCACCCACGAGTCCTTTATACGCAGGTACCTGATCGGGGCGGATGCCGTATTTGGTTTCAATTTCTGTAGGGCCCAGATACTCCGCCTGCAGGTAGCCGCTGTGGGGAATGGCAATATGAATCTTCTCGGTTGCGAGCTGGAAGGCATCGCGGTCTCCTGTCACGATCGTCACTTTCATACCCTTCTTCTCGCCCTCGCACGCGTAGGTCCCGAGCAGGTCATCGGCTTCGTAACGCTTGTTGCTGATATGGCGCACACCCATGGCTTCCACGAGCTGCATCACCCGCGGAATCTGGACATAGAAATCGTCGGGGGTTTCGGCGCGGCCGTCTTTATAGGTATCGTTTTCCTCGTGACGGAAGGTCTCTTCGCCGGCATCAAAACAGATCAGTAAATGACTCGGCTCTTCCTTCTTCAATATATGCAGGAGCATGGATGCCATGCCAATCTCCGTAGTCACATGTTCTCCCGTGCCTGTTTTGAGCGTACGGGGAATGGCCCAGTATGCCCTATACATTAAGTGATGGCCGTCGATAAGTACCAGATGTTCGATACGCTCATCCTACCCATAAAACGACTCCAAAGACACATATCAAAACGTACTATTTTATGGTTTTTACAAGAGCTCGTGACTTCCAAGAAATCGCGTTTTTCGCTATAATGAGAGGAAACCTTCACACAAATCAACACCTATGAGCACCCTGTCCCCTTCCACCGATACCGCGATTGCCAAGAAGTATGCAATCGAAACGATTGACCAGAAGTCGCTCAATAAAGTGGCGCTTCAGGAAGAATTGGGCTGGGCCCCGGAACCCCGCCGCGCGATGATCTGCATTCCGACGGGAGTGAGTGAAAAACTCGGGGGAGAATTGCTGAAGGAACTGATGGACGGGCTTCTTTCCATGCCGCTGGAAATTATCATTCTCGGAAAGGGTTCTGCGTCCTACGGCGAATATCTGACCGACATTGCCAAGGAACACAGTCACCGGATTGCCATTGTCCCGAACGACGAAAAGAGCATCCGCAAGATGTTTGCCGCCGCCGACATGTCACTCTTCCTGACAGATGCAAGCGATCTCCCGGAATTGGAAGCCAGCCTGCACTACGGCACAGTCCCTGTCTGTCCGCTCACCAAGAAGATCAAGTCCTACGACCCGAACCAGGAAAGTGGTGAAGGGTTTTTGTTCGATAAGCTGACAGTCTGGCACAGTTTTGCAGCCATCGTCCGCGCACTCGAAACCTTCCGCTTCCCGTACGACTGGCGCACCATTCAGCGCCACTGCATGGAACGTGCTTCCAAATAAGAGATGAGCCCCAGCGAAAATCCCATCAAAGAACTGGCCCTTGGACCGCTGCGCGACGCAAAGGAAGCCGGGATCGATATTGTGAAACAACTGACCTGGAAACCAATCACCGATATTATGAGCTGGAGCCTGAATAGCATGAAGGCCGTTTTGTGGTCGCCTTTCAAGCTGGCGGGCAAAGCGATCGGGAACGCCGAAGTTATTCCCTGGGTAAAGTAAGGTTCTTGGCTCCGCCGCCTGTAAACCGTATGCTGCGGCTATGAAGACGTTGTTTCATTTTACGGCAAACATTGTGACTGGCTCTGGACGGGGCAAAGGCATGGGTACACCGACACTCAACCTCGATCTTGCAGATGTTCCAAAGGAGATGGAAGAAGGCATCTACGTCTGCAAAGTGCGTCTCAATGACCAATCCTACAACGCAGCAATGCATTACGGCCCTCGCCCCGTCCATAAAGACACACGCTCCTGCGAAGTGCATATTCTGGATACAGTGATCGAACCCGAACCCGAACCTCTCACTGTCGATGTCATCACCTACCTCCGCCCCGTCCTCGATTTCCCCTCAGAAGCCGCTTTAATAGCCCAGATTGGAGACGATATTGAGAAAACCCGTGGTATCCTAGAGGCATATGATCAGCGCTCTGAAGAAACTCGTTCCTGAGCAGCACCCGGCCCGCCTTCTGTGGCATAAATCGAAAGCTTTGGCTGCCGCTGTGCGCTACGGATTTCCGGCAAAAAAACTCACAGTGATTGGTGTAACAGGAACAGATGGAAAGACGACAACAGTGGGGATGATTGCCCATATCCTGAACGCAAACGACATTCCGACTGGCGCACTCTCTACGGCATTCTTTCAGATCAAAAACGAGATCACTTGGAATGCCACACAGAAGACATCACCCAATCCGTTCATCATCCAGAAGTTCTTGCGACGATTGATCAATGAAGGCTGCACACATGCAGTACTTGAGTATTCCTCACACGGACTGGTGCAGGGGCGCACGTTGTTTACATATCCTCTGATTGGCGCCATCACCAACGTAAGCGAGGAACATTTGGATTATCACGGAACCATGCAGGAATATATGCGTGCAAAAGGACTGCTCTTCCGGATGCTGCAGAAAAAAGGCGGCGCCAAAATTCTGAATGCCGATGATCGAACCTATGCCGCATATAGCCAGATCCCCACAGAATGGTCGATCAGCTACAGCACCGTTCGGCCCTTTGACGTGTCCTCCGACATGCATCATCTGGGTATCTGGAGCGGACCTATGAAAGTGGAACCGCGCGGATCATCCGCAGAGCTCTTTTCGACAGCCGGCGATACGCTCCATCCGTTGACGCTGAAGATTCCCGGTGCGTTCAACATGCATAACGCGCTCTGTGCACTCAGCTGTGCGCATGCTGCAGGCATCGATATAGATGAATGCACACGTGCGCTCCAACACTTCAAGGGAATCCCCGGCCGCATGGAACGGATTGATGAAGGACAGGACTTTTCTGTCTTCATTGATTTCACCGTCACGCCGCAATCCTACGACGCAACGCTCTCGACATTGAAAGCAATGCTGCCGGAAGGAAAGAGATTACTTGTGCTGATGGGAAGCTGTGGTGATCGCATGAAAGAAAAGCGCCCGGTCATTGGAAGAATCGCGAGCGGATATGCAGACGTATTGGTTGTGACGAACGAAGATCCGTATACAGAAGATCCGGAGAAAATCATGGATGACGTGTGGGCGGGAATTGATCAATCAAAAACGAAAGCGCACCGCATTTTTGACCGCAAAGAAGCAATTGAATTTTTGCTGAAGGAAGCCAAAAAAGATGACATCGTCATTCTGTGTGGCAAAGGTTCTGATACAACAATGTGGGTAAAGAGCGGACAGATTCCGTGGAATGAGCGCGAAATCACGAAGGAGTTATTGCACAATCTCTGATAAAACAAATAAATGAATTACGATTTAAGAATTATGAATTATGGAAATACAATGCAGCCATAATTCATAACTCATCATTCATAAATCCCCCATCTGTCATAGTTGGCATCGATGAAGCAGGAAGAGGCCCATTAGCCGGACCTGTGGTTGCCGGAGCCTGTCATATTCCCCTGCCGCTTTATAACAGACGGCGATCGTACGGCGCGTGGTCACCGAATAAACGAGCAATGAGAAATGATATCATCATTGGCGACAGCAAAGCACTCAGTGCCGATCAGCGGGAGAAAGCGTACGCATGGATTACAGAACACTGCATCTGGGGTTTTGGGATCGTGTCCGCAGATGCGATTGATCGCATCGGGATTCTGGAAGCCACAAACCTTGCCATGCAACAGGCAGTGAAAATGCTCAGCGAAAAGATCACACCGACGTTTTTACTCGTGGATGGCCGCGATGCGTTTTGGTTTGATTACCCGCATACGTCGATCATCAAAGGAGACGATAAAGAAGCGTGTATTGCCGCGGGATCAATCATTGCAAAAGTGACGCGCGACAGGCTGATGATGGAAGCGGCAAAAGAATTTCCGCAGTATGGTTTTGAGGGGCATAAGGGATACGGAGCCGCGACGCATATTGAAGCAATTAAACGGCATGGACCGTGCGTACTGCACCGGCGGAGTTTTTGCAGGAATATTCTGGAAAATACACAGGTGGAAACAGTGATTACCGGCATATAAAAAACAGTCAAAGTATGATATAATGGAGAGAAATGCTGGAAAAACAAACACATGATGGCGAATCGGAGATCAAAATAATCAGCGGTGACGCCGCAAAAGAACTCATGCATTCTTTGGATATTCAGCCATTGATAGAAAACTGGATGCAAAACAATGCTGTAGAGATCAATCAGGAAAATGTACGTACACAAATGAATTGGGTTCTGCAGACATTACAAATGCCCGCCCAATTGTCGGTTGCCACTTTGAATGGAAAAGCAGTGGGCATACTGGGCTATGAAAAAACCGCGGGACAGATGCCCTCTCATACACCAGGCGACACACCTCGCGACGTCTATGAACTCTATCGAGCTTCAACTCTTCCTGCGTATCAGAAAAAAGGAATTTACAGTGCCCTGAAAGATCATGTGCTGCAGGAAATAAAACAAAAATATCCTCATGCACTTGTGCTGAGCACCACAAAGAATGATACGGTGAAAAAGCAAAACAAAGAACGCGGATACACTCCTATTACTACAGAAACATTACTGCGTTTGCGCGGATGGACAGAAGAAGAGATAGAAGACCGTCAAAAATTTATAAAAGAGAACGAGCAAGAGGAAATGAAGCAAAGAACATGGAGCAGCGTAGCATGGCAGGGATTGCAGAAATTGTGGAATTGGCGCAGGAGTACGAATGCAGATATTACACTGAAAAACGATGAAAACTGGGAGGCCTTTATTCTGGATTTACACAGCAAAGAGGCCATTGGACAAAACCAATGACCCCTTTTTGCATGATTCAGAGTATGTAAATGGTGAACGGAATTGTTTACGCCATCGCTACAGGCTCAGGCAAGTACTTGTGGGCAAATTGAATCCACAAGGGATCATCAGCCAAAATGTACTCCAGAGCCTCACGTGCAAACCACACATCGTCGGTCATGTCATGAACCGCCTCATGTTCCATGACATGCTCTTCGAGCCAGTACTCAACCCAAGCATGGAACGCAAGGTAGCGACGAATATTGTCCGCGATGGCTTTGCTTCCGATGACAGCCTCGATTCCCTTTTTGTCAGCAAGCGCAACGAGTGCCCAAAACCCTTCCGGCGCCTCGGGCTTCTCTCCTTCCAGAGAAAGTGCAGCAACAATGAACGTGGGGCTGAATTCTTTGCCCCCGATCAAGTCAAGTGACAGCGTCTGGTTGGGCCGAAATGCCGGATGAGGCGAATCCCCTTTCAGGAGAGTCAACTCAGTGCCCCGCACAACGCGGGGACCCCGATATTCGGCGCAAATCGTCGCCGTACGCACCGATGCAGGCTTAGACGCAGCATCAGGCGCAACCTCTGCTGAGGAAATTTCTTCCGCTTCGACAGGTTGAGGAAATTGCTTTTCAAGTCGAGCCGCAACCGCCGAAATCACAAAACGCGCCATTAGGAAACCTCCAAGGTTCTAGAGTGAGAACGAATAGCATGGCAACTATCCATTCAATCAAAAAACATACTGCATACGAGCAGCATCTTCCTCACAGTCTCTATGAAGAAAAAGCTACCCGCACGCGAAGAATCATGTGAATGAACAAGCTTCCCGAAAGAAGCTTATTACTTTATAACATATTTATAGATATTTGTACATAAAACACGTCATTTTCTTGTTCTCATAAACAAAAACAGGCCAATCAGCAAAACCGGAATGGTCAGCCATTGCCCTTCTGTAAACAGATACACCGGCACACCAGCCTGATCGCGGATGAATTCGATCAGAAACCGGACAATACCGTACAGAACAAGGAAAAGTCCCCCCGTTCTTCCGCTGATGTATGGCCTCTTCTGGAGATGCAAAAAGAGCATCAGTGTCACAAGCATCATTGCTGTGAAATCGTAAAGCTGAATGGGGTGGCGCAGTCCTTCTGCTCCGGGAAAACTCATACCCCACGGGAGCGTCGTGACCGTGCCGTACAATTCCTGATTGATAAAATTCCCGAGCCGCCCGAGACCAAGACCAATGGCAACCGGTATAACGACAATGTCACCAATACGAAGAATTTCATCCCAGGATTTTTTGCGGAGGACAAAGAAGAGTGCGAGTGCAACTCCAATGAATCCGCCATGTGATGCCATTCCCCCATTCCAGACAGCAAAGATCTCCAGGGGATGCTGCGCGTAGTAGGCGGGCCCGTAGAAAAGCACATACCCCAGTCGTCCGCCGACAATCACACCAATGACCGCAGCAGAGAGCAGCTGCGACCAGGCATCGGCATCCAGGGAAAGATCCCGGTACTTTTGGATGCGCGGGAGCAGCAACCATCCAATGAGAAACGCCACGAAGTAGAGAAGACCGTACCAATGAATGCCAAATCCCCACACATCCACAGCCACCATACGCGACGGAAAAAAGGAAATCATTGCGCGCAGGGAACGGTATAGAGACGTGGATAGCTCGTAGGAACAAAACAGGGATCTGCCAGGAAAGCATTCACGGAGCTACCGTAGTACTGGATAAAATACGGTGAGATATACAGGAACGTGGACCGGTGAATTCCGGACAGCATGGCAACACGCTCCTCGTGCGTCCCCATCAAAAATCTTTCCCAGGAATCGTAATCCCACGTGTTTTCAAAGAGTCCCGGACCTGCCACATGCGCATACGGAAGCCATCCACGAAGAATGGTCACAGATTCGTTATCGACTCCCAGCATCAGCGCATCCGAGGGGATATCGACAGAGAAAGCGGTGATGTCCTGAATTTCATCGGGGGTGGCAATGGGAACACGGGTTGCAGCTATTTCCAGAGTGATCGCCGCCTGCACGAGAAGGGCACAGACAAGAATGATGCGAAAAACACGATGGGAAAAACGCACCCAAAACTGTCGGATGGCGAGAGCGGCAAACGGCAGGAGGAAGAAATCGAGCTGCAGGAAAAAGCGGCGGTAGAAAAGCAAATGCCCGATCACAAACACCGCACACCACAAAACGGATAATTGCCATAACGTGAAGCGCTCTTTCTTGAAACTCAGACAAAATCCGATAGCACCGAACGCCAGAAGAATGCCTTCTGTCTGCAGGAAAAAGAGAGCGGCGGGGAAGCTGCCTCCGGGACTGTTATCACCCGACAGCAGTTCCGGAATATGTACAAGCACTGCGCCATTCCACACAGGAAGATACGTAAGCAATCCGATCGCGCAGACTACAATGCCTCCTATCAGGTAAGGCAAAAATGTCCGCATTGCGGCTCTCAAATTCCTCCGCGCATCTGCCATCAAACGGATGACGAGCCACGATCCGAAGACCAAGCCAAACAGCAGTCCTGTCTGATGATGAGTCGCGACACAGAGAATACCCGTCGCAATCGCCCACCAGGATTTTTTCTCCAGTAAACGATAGGTAATGATGCACCACAGCAGAGAAGCCAATGTTTTCCAGTACATGGCTGCAAAGCCATCGAAGTACGCAACGGACAAAAAAGCCGTGAGCAACACCAGCACGCCGGTTTCCTTTTGATCACGCCTGCCGATGATCCACGCAAAGGTGGCGGCAAGAACAACCGGGAAGAGATTCCATATCCAGCCAAGCAGCCACGATACGGGAATACCGAGCTTGAGGAGAATACTCGAAAAGAAGAAAAGACCGAGGGGATGACCTTTGGCCCAATCATCCATGGGCGCTACCAAAAACGGCGGGAAGCCATCGGCATGGCGCACAAAGAGGTAGCGGTAAAACCCAAGGTCGTACCCAAGGGGAACGCCAAAGCGAAAGAACGGCCAGAAGAATTTACAAAGGAGAAGCAGCAGGAAAACGGCAATGCTGATTGGCATCATCCATTTCTGAATCCACGCGCGCTGATACGGGCTGAGCTGCATGGATCCTAGAGTACGTGTTCAGAGTGCGTTCGTCACGATGTCCTTCATGGCGGCGCGCAATCCGGCGGATGTTTTCGTTTCATCGAATACGGTGTCTGCCTTTTTCTGTGCTGCACTCGTCACCTCTTTTCTGAGTCGATCCTGCTTGAGAGCCATGATGATGGTTGCAGCCAGATGCGCGGCATTCCCGGGATGAGCGAGCAATCCGGTTTGATGATCGGCAATGAGACACTGCAATCCTTCACTCTCTGCAGCCACCACCGCAGTCCCCGTCATCATGGCTTCGGCAGCTGCCAACCCGAATCCTTCCAGATACGCAGGACAGATCGAGAGCTCTGCTTGTTGCGTAATCTCAATCAGATCCGGAAAGAGCACGCTCGGAATCCGCACAATACCGCGGGTCTGTGCAATCTTTGCATCAATCGCAGCTGCCCTGTTCCCCTGCCCGATAATCAGCAGGCGCGCATCGGGAATGGTCTCTGCCACCATCGGCCAGGCATCGACCAGAGTTTCTACCCCCTTCCGTGCCTCCAGACGAGCAACGCACACGCAGAAATGTTTGGTTTTCCCATGAACCGGCTTTTTCTTCCATGCATCATCAACGGCATGCTCAAGCGAGACGATAGTCTTTGATGGAACTCGGTAGATCTTTTCAAGGACTGCACGTGTATCAGTATTGAAACTGAGAACCGCTGCAGCATGATGATATGTGGAACATTCAAGCGGCATAAACATCTGCTTCCAGCGTTGCCCCGGCACCAACCGCGCCTGCTGTTCATACACGTGATACACAGAACAGATGTAGGGAATATGCGGCTTCTTCCAGAGAAAAACACCACCCGGTCCTCCAGGCATCAGCAGCACATCAATCTTGTTTTTCTTCACCCAGCGATCAAGGACAAACGGTAACAATAAAGAGAAAAGCGTATGACCACCGAAGCGCCTGGTAAAAGACAAAAGCGATGTCACTGTTTCCTCATAACTCGTAACTCGTAACTCGTAACTCTTCGATGAAGTACCTACAACAACATTAAA
>CAYRQG010000036.1:3877-9878 GCA_964426345.1 uncultured Candidatus Peribacteria bacterium | reverse complement strand
GCGTCCATGCACATTCAGCGCCAGATGATCCGCAACAAGCCGCACATCGTGATTGCCACACCGGGCCGTCTCATCGATCACCTGGAACAGCGCACCATCACTCTGAACACGGTGGGTGTGCTCGTGCTCGATGAAGCAGACCGCATGCTCGACATGGGATTTGCGCCGCAGATCAGCCGCGTGCTGGGTGTTGTACCGAAAGAACGTCAGACCATGCTCTTCTCCGCCACCATGCCGCAGGAGATTGTGAAAATCGCCACCACACACATGAAACTCCCGCTGCGCATTGAAGTGGCGCCGCAGGGAACGACCGCAGAACGTATCAAGCAGGAAGTATTCATTGTGCCGAAGGCCGATAAGCTCCGCTTGCTCGAACATCTCCTTATGGAATACAAGGGTTCTGTGCTCGTGTTCTCCCGCACAAAATTCGGTGCCAAGAAAATGGCAAACTCCGTCAATGCCATGGGACACAGCGCTGCCGAAATCCACAGCAACAGAAGCCTGGCTCAGCGTCGTGAGGCATTGGAAGGATTCAAGAAAGGAAAGTACCGTGTGCTGATTGCCACCGACATTGCCGCTCGCGGAATCGACGTGACCGGTATTGAGCTCGTGGTGAACTACGACATGCCAGACGACGCCGAAGATTACGTGCATCGCATCGGTCGCACCGCTCGTGCCGGCCGCGAAGGTCGCGCCATCAGCTTTGTACAGCCGGATCAAAGCGGCAGGCTCCGCACCGTGGAACGCCTGATCCGCGGCCAGATTCCAAAGAAGCCTCTGCCATCCTCCTTGCCTGCAGCACGCGTGCAGCCGCGCATTGAACGTGATCCCGAACCGAAACGCTACGATCGTCCGGGTTCGACTGCGTCACGTCCATCGCGAAAACCGCAGTCACGCCCTGGAAAGGGGAACTACGGTCGTCGCGGACGGTAAGTCTTACTTACCGGCGCCTACACCTTTGGCATCTGCTTCACCCATATCTGTCAGGGTCCCTCCGAAACCAACGTCTTTTTTACCAGCGTCTTCTTTGCGCTGTGCTTCGGCATCTTTCTGTGCCTGGGTTGTCTGATCGTCTGCCATAGAAAAAGGGGGAATGAAAAGAGATAAAGACTTAGTAATTTCCGGTGCTGGCGGTGCCACCACCAACGGGCAAGTTCACATCAATAGACGTGCCATCATTGTCAGCGGGAGTCATCGGGAATGCGCGGTACAAGAAGAAACCAACTGCAAGAATGACGATGATCGCCACAATGGCAACGATTGCTGTAGAATTACCTGATTCTGCATCTGTCATCGGGAAGGGGAGAAGGAAATACAGATGCTTCTATGACGAATGAGACGGCGGACTCTGACAAATATACCGATCGGTTTTGTAATCCCTTGCGAAAGTCGCAAAGAAACAGTGAATGGCGCTTTTTTGTGCATCAAACAGGCGTAGACTTTGGAACACCTTTCCTTTGCACTATGAATGCTCCGCTCTTCCTCTCTATCCTGATTGCAGCCGCATTGAATATGGCAGTCGGTACCATCTGGTACATGCCGTTTATTTTCGGAAATATCTGGATGAAAGAAGTAGGAATCCGGAAAGAAAAAACATCCACACAAGACATGATCAGTGGAATGGTGACTGCATTCCTGTGTTCCATGGTAACCGCTTACGTGCTGCTCCTGATCCCGCGCGCGTTCGCCGGATCGATTGGCGATATGGTGACAACAGTGTTTGTAGTCTGGGTCGGATTTATTGCGGCTGTGCGCCTCTCGCATTTTGCATTCGAACGAAAATCCTTCCGCTTGTTCTGGATTACATCACTGCATGACCTGGTAGGACTGCTCGCAATGGGCTTCTTCTTCTACTACTGGAAATGATACCCACTGTTGGCACGCCGGCTCCGGATTTTTTGCTCCCGGATCAACAGGGAACCCTGCACTCTCTTTCGGAGTATAAAGGGAAATGGATCGTACTGTACTTTTATCCAAAAGACGACACGCCCGGCTGCACTGCAGAAGCGTGTTCGTTTAGGGATGCACGAACAGACCTGCAGGAAAAGGGGATTGAGGTGATTGGCGTGAGTGTTGACCCCGTCAGGAGCCATGCAGCATTTGCAGAAAAATATGAGCTTCCATTCACCCTCCTGTCCGATGAGCATAAAAAGACAGTAGAAGACTACGGCGTGTGGGCAGAAAAAAGTATGTACGGCAAAACGTATATGGGCATTCTGCGCACCACATTTTTGATTGATCCATCTCAGAGAATCGCGGCTATCTACGAAAAAGTGACACCAGAAGAGCATGCGGGACTGATCCTGCGCGATTTTGACGCACTACAGGAGGCATAACTCCTACTCTTGCGCTTTCCAGAGCCAGAAGGTAGCATTTCAGGCCCTTTTTCCGTTCTCCTTTATGCAGATTTCACAGCGCACTGTCCTCATAAGTATTGCCGCCGTCATTGGTGTCTTTCTCCTCGCCTGGGCTGCATTCAGCGCACAGACTCTCTTCGCACCCGCATTCAGCATTGAAAGCAGCGCTTTTGCACGAAACGGCAATATCCCAAGCACCTACACCTGCGACGGTGAAGGAAAGAGCCCACCTCTGAGCTTCAGTAATATCCCTGCAAACACACGCAGCATTGTCGTGACAATGTTCGATCCCGATGCTCCGAAGAAGGGATTCGTGCACTGGGTGCTCTACAATATCGATCCAAAAACTGCGACCTCGTTTGAAGATGATCACATCCCTGCAGGAAGCGTGGAAGGATTGAATGGAACCGGCAAGCCTGGCTACCAGCCCATCTGTCCGCCAACGGGCACGCACCGCTACATCTTCACGGCGTACGCTATGAGTACCAACTTCCACTTTGTGAAAGTGCCGGATATCGATCACCTGAAGAAAGTGATGAAGTGGCAGGTACTGGCCAGAGCAGAACTGACCGGAAAGTATACGAAGAAATAATCCGATTCGTTTGTGAATGCCGGATTTCATGCTTCGAATTTTTATAATAGAGAAATCCTGTGATACGATGGAGATATTCTTTCCTCCTCTCTTTTCATGGAAAACTCCCCTCGTCGTTCCTACCTCGGCTACGGAATCGTTGCTGTCATTGTCCTGATTGGCCTCTGGGCATTTTCCGGTTACAACGGACTCGTGACTCAGAAAGAGAATGTCGATAACTCCTGGAGACAGGTAGAGACACAGTATCAGCGCCGCTTCGATCTTGTTCCGAACCTCGTGCAGACCGTGAAGGGTGCTGCCAACTTCGAACAGTCCACACTGCAGGCCGTCACAGAAGCACGCACACAGTGGCTGAATGCCGGCGGAAACCGCACAACGGAAGTAGCGGCTGCTCAGAATCTCGATGGTGCGCTCTCCCGCCTGCTCGTTTCTGTTGAAGCGTATCCCCAGCTCCAGGCAACTGCTGCCTACCGCGATCTCATGACACAGCTCGAAGGCACCGAAAACCGCATCGCAACGGCCCGTAAAGACTATAACGACACCGTTCGCGACTATAACATCCGCGTGCGTACGTTCCCGACAAACCTTTTGGCCGGCATGTTTGGCTACGCTCCGGAAGCCGGATTTGAAAGCACACCGGGTGCAGAAAACGCTCCTGCTGTAAACTTTGCCCAGTAAGACCATGCACTCTCTTCGCCTCTCTGCCTCCAGTATTATTGCTGCCGCGCTCTGTCTCCTTGGCAGTACGGCCTACGCCTACGATCTCCCGACCAACGACGGGTACGTGACCGATGCCGCAGGACTCTTGAGTACTGCCGAAAAGGCGACGCTTGAAGAGAACCTGAAAAACTACGATGAAACGACCAGCAACCAGCTCGCCATTCTGACAGTCCGCACACTCAGTGGTGCCGATATTGGTGAAGTGGCACTCACTGCCATGCGCACCTGGGGAGTAGGGCAGAAAGACAAGAATAACGGCGCACTCATTCTCGTGTCCTACGAAGACCATAAAATCTGGATTGCAACCGGCTACGGACTCGAAGGCGCTCTTCCTGATATTGTTGTGAAGGGCATTGTGGAAACAGACATGGTTCCTGCGTTTCGCGATGGCAAATGGGCCGATGGTCTGACTGCAGCAGTCACCTCCATGCAGAAGCACATCGGCGGCGAATACACGGCAGAGCGCTACGCCGAAGAGGCATCCCCGGGCATTTTCCCGTGGATACTCTTCATTATTTTCATTGGATTCAACGGACTCGCTTCGCTCTTTGCAAAAAGCAAATCGTGGTGGGCGGGTGGAATTGTGGGTGGCGTGCTCGGTATTGTTCTGACAATTATCTACAGCTGGTGGCTGAGTATCCCCGCACTGGTCGCATTTGGATTGCTGTTTGATTACATCGTCTCCAAGCATCCTCCCACAGGCGGACGCCGCGGCGGCGGGTTTGGTGGATTCGGTGGATTCGGAGGTGGGGGATTTGGCGGCGGCTCCAGCGGAGGCAGTGGCTTTGGTGGGTTTGGGGGTGGATCATCCGGCGGAGGTGGAGCAGGAGGAAGATGGTAGTCCGTCTTCGCTTTTTAGCTACGCCGTGACTACGCCGCGATTCAGATAATCAACAAAATACATGCTACACATGGAAGAGTATCGTATGATTGCAGCATGAAACATTTTCTCTTGTCCGGTCTACTCCTGCTTGCGCCATCTTTTGCGTTCGCTGCACCTGCAGCAACACTCACCGTGTCACAATCGGCAGTCACCAATACATCGATTCCTCTTGGCGCGCATCGGATTGCCATGGCCACACTCACGCTCAAGGCATCCTGTGATGGTCCGGTCACTGTTCGCACCATCACAGTGCATCACGCAGGACTCGGGAAACTGAGCGATATCGAAAAGATGTATCTGATGGATGAGACAACACGCATCAGCCGGGGAGCTGTACTGCAATCGAAAACACAATCCGCGTTGCTGCGTCCCGCGGGTCTCGTACTCCAGGCCTGCGCCAGTAAAACCCTCACGATCGCCATGGATCTTTCGGCTACCGCAAGCGCCGGAAGCGAGCACACGCTCTTTGTGGAATCTGCGGACGATATCCAGAGTACAACAAGCGTGATCCTTGCAACACAAGCGTCTGCTACAACACCCGTACGCACCACGCCTTCCACACAGGGAAGCATTACTTACACCGAAGTGCCGACGTCATCACGCAATGTGCTCTTTGGAAAAAACAGAATCCTCCTCCGCTTCTCACTCAAGGCCGATGGCAACAAGGATCAGGCAGTAGATGCCATTACGTTCACCAATGACGGATCGGCAACGGATACCGATCTCCAGCAGCTGTACCTGACCACCGCCGACGGCACGATTGTGTCGGATGTTGCGGCATCGATGGACGGCGAACTCCTGCGCATCACGTTCAATCCGCCTTTGATTGTCCAGAAGCACGCCACACGATTACTGCTGCTCCATGGCAATGTGACTGCATCGCGCCGCCGCACAATTGAATTGACGGTTGAAGAACCCAGTGACATAGAAGCACATTCGGCAACAGCAGCACCTCGCAAAACCGAGTAAACTCAGGCACACTTTCACACGACCCCACGTTCTGTATGAAGCGATTTCTTTCCGCATCCTGCGCACTTTTCCTCCTGCTCTCCTGTACACAGAAGGGAAATTTGCCGGCAGACATTGTGCTAAAAAATGCACACGATGCCGTGCAGCATCTGCAGTCTGCGGTGTTTGCCATGAATATGCATCTGAACGGGCAGACGGATCTGATGAAAGGACAATGGGAAGGAACTGCCGATTTTGCCGGAGAAATGGCAAACGGAGGCAAACAGCTGCAGTTCTCGCTCAATGCGGATTTCACGAATGCATCGTCTACAAACGAATCCACGCACATTACACTGAATAGTGATTTCATGATTGCGGGAGAAGATGAAATCTACATGCGCGTGAATGGCCTCACGATTGATCCCGCTACTCCTCTGCTCCCCCCCGCACTCCGCACCCCACTTCCGAAGCTGCGTTGGTTGCGTGTGTCCGGTGCATCAG
>CAYRQG010000036.1:1211-3867 GCA_964426345.1 uncultured Candidatus Peribacteria bacterium | reverse complement strand
TGCTGCCGCCCACCCTCCTCACGCAACTGCTGAATCAGTGGTGGCTGATTGGGTCTGCCAAAAAAGGAGCATCCGCCCCCGCAGACATCACACCCGATCCGACGTATTTGAAGATGCAGATGGCCATTCTGAAAATCACGAAAGACCGCGGCCTGACAGAGATCAACAAGCACACCGCGTATCTGTATGACATCACACTCGATAAAGAAAAACTCCGCACGTATCTGCAGAGTATGTACGCAGCACAGGGAAAGACCGCAACCGAGAAAGAACTCGCCTTTGCCGATATGGATGCCACGGGACAGATCTGGATTGATAGCACCAGCTTCGTGATTCACCGCATCACCTGGAATATCGCATCGCACGATCCTGCAAATCCGCTGCGGGCAGAGCTCGATATTTCGCTGGCGGATCACAACAAGCAGATCATCATCAAAATTCCCGCGAACGCACAACCGTTCCCTGGTTCCAGCCTCATGCCTCTTCCTTCCCTCGCATCCGGTTCCACTACCCTCCGCTAAGCCTATGGCCGATATCAATCAATCCGTTGACGGTCTTACCACCCCGCAGGAAGCAGTCATTCCTCCGACAGCCCCGCAACAGGCCACACCTCCCGCTGCCCCGGAAAAACTGTCCTCTGCTACACGCCGCTGGGAGAAACTGATTTTGCTTGGTGCATCGGTTGCGTATGTGCTGTACCTCATGTGGGTAGGAATCCTGATGACCCTTCTGCCATCCGGCGAAGAGTCGCTGCGTCCACTGGTCTTGATTGGCCAGGCAAGCGCCGCATTTGCATCGCTGATTTTTGTAGGAGTGGCAGCAGGTCTGCTGTTCCGTATCGCACAATCACATGCAACCATCGATGCCCGCAAACGCGGACTCATTCGTTTAGTCATTCTCGTCATTCCCGGACTTCTTATAAGCGGCGTGATGGCCTACGCCATTTCCCAGGAACCCGCTGTGGGAGTGGATATTGTGAACCCTGCCACAAGCCAGGAATGGATTGCACCAGTGGCCATGACCTTCAGCCTGGAAAAAGCTGTCGAGATTCTCGGCACACGTGGCTTCCGCCCCATTTCCTACAAATGGGATATCAATAATGATCGCAAAGTAGACCAGGAAACAGTGGTCCCCACCCTCACTGCCACCTACGACACGCAGGGCGTCTACACGCTCTCTGTCACCATGACCGCAGCCGACGGAACCAAGCGCAGTGCCGCCAAGCGCTTCGTGATTCTCACCTCTGTGTTTGGGGTGTCTCCCGCGCAGCCGATTGTCTCGAAGCCGGTCGTTTTCAGTGTGGCGGGACTCATAAAAGATCCAAACTCGCTCGCGCAGGTCGATTGGGATTTTGATAACGATGGCAAAGCCGACGAAACCGGCAAGAGCGCACAAGCCACCTACACCTACTACAAAACCGGTCAGTACAAAGTGACCGCAGTCGTAAGCCTGGTCAATAAAACGCAGGCCACCTACTCCCGCACCATCACCGTACAGGATCCTCCGATCCTTCCATTCCCCGTCACGCTCGACAGTGAACCTTCGAATCTGATTGGCTCCATTCCATTCGCAACGCTCTTCAGCATCAACACCAAAGAGCCCGTAGCCGAAGTAGCCTGGGACTTTGGCGATGGTCAGAAGGGGACAGGGCTCCGCGTGGCACACACGTACAACGAAAACGGCAACTACGCCGTGGAAGCAAAAGTGCGCACCCAGAGCGGCGTCACAGCCGTGCTGAATACCGCAGTGCAAGTAGTGGAACAACTCAACCTGCCGGATTTGACCTTCGACGGCTCCCCCAAGCCCCAGGGCGATACCATCCAGGGCCAAGTGCCACTCACCATCAACTTAACGCCACGCACAAACACCGCCTTCGTGCAGTTCAACTGGGAAGCCCCCGAGGCCACAGAAGTCGGCAGCACCGACACAAATCTCCAGGCTATCTACCGCCGCGATGGCACCTATAACCTGACACTCGTGGCCCAGGACCTAAATAACCATGTGCTCCGCAAAGTGTATAAAGTGATTGCCAATCCGCCGGAAGCCTACGTCTCCATTGCCATGAACCCGGAAACCGGCCTCGCTCCGCTCACGGTCACGTTTGATGCATCGGAAAGTACCAGCCCCGGCGATGACCCCACCGGTTTCATCTGGAACTTCGGGGACGGTACCCCGGAAACCACGCAGGGAGCCATTGCCAAGCATACCTACACCATCCCGCGCACCTATAACATTGGCCTCACAGTGCAGACAGTCAGCGGCAAATCGTACCGCACCACCTCTACCCTCGTCGTGCGCGCACAGGTTCTTTCAGCCTGTATGACCCGCAGCAAAGAGAATATCCAAGCAGGCACCTCCGTTCAGTTCTACTCCGATTGCACCGCTGGCAGCCCGAAGACATACCTCTGGAACTTTGGCGATAACTCCGAATCCACCGATGCGGACCCCGTGCATCTCTACACACAGCCTGGAACCTACACCGTGACCCTCACCATCGACGATGGCGCCGGGCACACGAATACCACTACTACTACCCTTACCGTCTCCTAATTATGAAACAATCAACAATTCGTATTGCAGCTATTATTGGACTCGTGGCGATTGTGCTGGGAGCGTTGTTGCCAGCGTTGGGGGGAGGGTATTAAAAGGTTAATTT
>CAYRQG010000036.1:0-1201 GCA_964426345.1 uncultured Candidatus Peribacteria bacterium | reverse complement strand
TATCATGGATGTACTTTCAAAAGAGCAGCGCAGTTACTGCATGTCACAAATTCGTTCGAAGAATACCAAACCTGAAGTTATGCTCAGGAAAATACTGTGGGCAAAGGGTATTCGCGGATATCGCTTGCATGCAAAAGTTACCGGCAAACCGGATATTTATTTCCCAAAGAAGAAAATTGCCATATTTCTTGATGGCTGCTTTTGGCATGGCTGCAGAAAATGCTATATCAAACCCAAAACCAATAAAAATTTCTGGAGTGAAAAGCTGATTTCAAATAGAAAACGGGATCAAAAAGTTAATAGGATACTGAGAAAAACAGACACAAACGTTTTAAGAATCTGGCAGCATGAAATCAAAGATGATACGGAAAAAATTATCCAGAAAATAGAATCAGTATTTAATATTTAAGAAACAATTTCGTTCGAGGAAGCTAATTTAATAAATTCAGAAAGTTTCATTAACCATTTCTGCTGTGTTTCTGAATATGATTTTTGGATAGAAACCGGAACTACCAGTTGAAGATTCTCGGTCTTCATTTCTTCAAGCTGATCAGCAGAAATACCAGGCTGTAATGTGACCAGATGCTTGGGGCTTATTCTATCTGCCTCATTTAACACCTGCCGCCATCTGTCCTTACATGTTGATTTGGCACCGAGCATAAGGAGTTTATCTGCTGGAAATGACATATCGTGATACTGTTGTACACCCGGAAAAAGAAAATCGGGTGTTTTTTTGCCCTCTGTATTCTTCCCGTGTGAAAATAACAGTTTATTTTCGGTAAATATTTTATGCAGGTGATTTTCAAATGATTTTCCCATTCTTGCTTTTCTGCGATTATGAACACTTAAAGAAAAACTTATAAATTCATCAACATCATCACCGGTTTTTCCAAATCCGGCCTTCAGTGTTTTTGAAACAATATGTTTTTCAAATGCACGGAAAAGCTCCTCTTCTCTTGTCAGCCAGGCAATGATTGTTTCATCTGGATTCTCAATTGGAGAAACATAATCGCATTTAGAGCGTGCATATTCAGAGAATACCAATGTCGGCGGCAAATCTTCACCAAAAATACCCAGCATATCGTCAAGTAATGACGTGTCGGGTTTAACAACATCGATACCAAGCTCCTCCATAATCATACTCATTGTGAAGTCCAGCTTTTTGTCCTCTTTTTGCAGATTTTTATATTCTACTTTTTCC
>CAYRQG010000035.1:0-10085 GCA_964426345.1 uncultured Candidatus Peribacteria bacterium | reverse complement strand
GTAAAATCACACCGAAGGGTGAGACCGAACTGACACCGGAAGAGAGACTGCTCCAGGCCATCTTCGGCGATAAGGCCAAGGACGTGAAGGACAGCTCACTGCGTTTGCCGGGAGGTGCCGGAGGAAAGGTGGTGGACGTGCACATCTTTGATCGCGCACTTGGTGATGAACTCTCTACAGGAGTCATGAAGCAGATCGAAATCTTCGTTGCCCAGACCCGCAAGACGCAGGTAGGAGACAAGATGGCCGGTCGCCACGGAAACAAAGGAGTTATCTCCCGCATTGTGCCGAAGGAAGACATGCCGTTCATGGAAGATGGAACACCTGTGGATATCATCCTGAACCCGCTCGGTGTGACATCCCGTATGAACATCGGACAGATTCTTGAAACCCACCTTGGTTGGGCCTGTCAGATTCTTGGAATCAAGATCGCGACGCCGGCTTTGGACGGTATCTCTCCGGATCAGATCACCGGATTCCTGAAGGCTGCCAATCTGCCGGAAGGTGGAAAGGTCCAGCTCATTGATGGTCGCACCGGAGAATACTTCTCCCACAAGACCACAGTTGGAATGGTGTACATGCTCAAGCTGCTCCACCTCGTTGAAGATAAAATTCATGCCCGCTCCGTCGGTCCTTACTCGCTGGTTACACAGCAGCCTCTCGGAGGAAAAGCTCAGCACGGAGGACAGCGCTTCGGAGAAATGGAAGTGTGGGCTCTGGAAGCCTACGGCGCTGCCTACACGCTCCAGGAAATGCTTACTATCAAGTCCGATGACGTGATTGGCCGCTCCAAGGCGTACGAAGCCATCGTGAAGGGTGAAACAATTCAGCGCCCAAGTATCCCGGAATCCTTCAACGTTCTTGTGAAAGAATTGCAGGCACTCGGACTCAAGGTTGAGCTCCTGAAGTTCAAGGACGATGTGGTTCCAGAGGAGCGCGCCGCCCTTCCCGCCGATGTGATCGAAACCGTTGAACTGCAGTCCCGCGTGGACGCAGAGGATCTGGAAGACGGTATGCCGGTGGGAGACAAGATTGCCGAACTCAGTGATGAAATCGCGATTGCAGAAGGCGAGGATGATGACGAAGTGATCGCCGCAGTCGAAGAAGGAGTCATTGAAGACGATGGCGCAGTGGGTGTCACCCAGAAAGATGAAATGGAAGAATCAGTCAGTGAGGAATCGATGAACGACGCGTAAGTGTTTAGCATCACCGATAGAAAAGGCATCCGCAAGGGTGCCTTTTTTGTTGTCCGTCATCTGTTACACTCATCTGCGTTGTGACTCCTTCCATACATGTACACAAAGCCGGCTCACGGATTCTTTTTCTGGCGATTGGCATTGCCGTTGTCTTTGGGACGCTCAGTCCTGCATCCACAGATGTGAAAGCAGAAACCGCATCTGCACCGTACATCAATGGCCTGGTGAATCCTGCCTATGCAAGGTTGCCGATGTCTGCGCGCGAAATCCCGGAGAGGCGCACAGAGAAAACTGCAGTCTTTCAAGTAGGCACAGACAAGTATGCAGCAATTTCATTCGGATCCCCCATGTTTACCGATGTCGATGGGAAATGGTTACCTATTGATCAGTCAGGACGCAGAGAAGGGAATTCCTACATCTTTGATCGTTTGGCAGAAGGCGTGGATATCACATTCGATCTGACAAGACCGCAATACACTCTTATACAAAATGGGCAGGGATTTACGGTAGCATTTGCAGGAGATGCATCAGCAACAATCATCGATGATCACAGTATTGCTTACACGCTTGCAGACGGCATCACTCTGACATGGACTGTGAATGGCAATCATGTACTCAAAGAAATATTTGTGAGCAAACCAAACATTGCCAGGGATATTGCGTTCACAATTGCGCCGACAACCAATCTGCATCTCCAAGAATCAGATCAGATACTTTCTCTCGTCGATTCCCAAAACAATCCAGTCTTCAGTTTCGATTCACCTTTTCTTGCACAGGCCGATGGAGTGAAACTTGATCCTATTATTACGCTCAAGAAAACCGGCAATCAGTATCAGTATGTCTTCGATGAATCAAAATTGCTTCTGCCGTACATCATTGATCCCAGCAGCGGGCCGAATAGTCCGGGAACATTGGCCGATGATCAGACGTTTTCAGGCAATCCGTGGAGCAACGTCAATAATGCAATGGCAAGTGATGATACATATGCCACGGCTACTATTGATTTTTTTGCTGTGACTAACACCAGTTATTTAAAGGCCACAAATTTTGGGTTTTCCATACCAACTGGTGCCACGATCAATGGTGTTGTCGCTACTGTTGAAGGGAAAGTCACGGATGTGGATGGAGTTGATGGATCCATTAAGCTAGTGAAAGGTGGCACAATCCAGGGGAATGATAAAGTAAGAGCGTATCCATACTATTATTGGCCAGCAAGTGATGATGTGATGGTGTATGGCGCAAATAATGATCTTTGGGGCTTGGCATTAACGGATACAGATATTAACGCTTCAAATTTTGGCTTTGTGGTGTCTGTTAGTCGTGATGGCGGAGGGGGAGGTCCCGTATCCATCGATCATATGACGCTCACAGTGTATTACACAGCAAGTGGAGGCGGTGGCGGAGGCTCCGGTGTTCCTGCAATTTCCTTTACGTCCGGCGGCATCGCGCTTGCCGGTTTTCTATGGTCACGCCGCCGTTCCAAGACCTGCTCATGAAGATGGCACCATTCCTTTCGTCTTTGTTCTCCCCACACTACAGTGTGCTCCGCCGTCTGCTTCTGCTGTGTGTTCTGACATTCGCCACGTTCTTTTTCCTGCAGTCGGACACGGTCTCGCGTATGACCGGCGTACGGTCGCTGCTGCCCAGCGGATTCAATGCACTGCCGCTGCTCTTGATTGTGCTCTTCTGTCTGTACTTTTTTTACAGAACGCGCGGACAGTCCGGCAAAAAATCTCTGCCGCTTCCGGGCGTGTTTCAGATAGTGATAAGTCTGATGCTCTTGTGGGGCACCATTGTGTTTGCGTGGTGGATGACCCATCCTCCCTTCTGGGTGGAATACGCATGGCAGACCTTTATACAGACGCGCGAAGGAACGGGCGTGGCCCTTCTGGCTGCACTGCTGTACGCAAGTCTCCTGCTGCCCCCGATGATTGCCTACGTTTTTTTGCTGTTTCCTGCAGCATTTCTGTACAGGCATCGTGCGTTGCTCCTGGGTGGGTTGCTGCTTCTTGGCGCGTATCTCTTCGCTTCTGTCGCTGAAATTTTCTATCACCAGCTCACGGTACAAACTGCACTGCATCTTGTGGCATCACTGCTGCATGTGCTGCCCGGCGAGGTTGTGCTGCATGCATCGCGATGGGAGATAGGGTACGGTCCGTATCTGGCGATTGTGGGGCCGCTGTGTTCGGCATTCAGCGTCTTTTTACTTTTTATAGGCATGTTCGCATTCATGTCATCGCAGAACCGTCCGGAAAACAGTCCGTGGGTACGCGGGGCGCTTGTTCTGCTTGGTGGACTGATCCTCATGTTTGCAGCGAATATTGTACGTATTGCAGGCCTGGTCTGGCTGGGGTCTATTGCTCCTGCATTTGCCACACACCTGATTCACGGCGCAGGCAGCGGGCTCTTTTTGCTCCTGATCGGATGGGCTTATTTGCGCCTCACACTTCCTGTAAAGCCCAATAAATGACTCTGTTCTAGATGTGGTTAGAACGCCTGATTTTGGCTTTATATAGATATAATCTAGATCATCGACAGAATGGGAGAGCGATTGTGCTGCTCGCAGAGCAGCATCGCGCTTTTACGATGGAGACATTCATTTCCTTCCAATTCTTTCTATGTTCAATGTGAACAGAATCACTCTCCTCGGGAACGTGACCCGGGACCCGGACGTTCGTGCCACCAAGACGGGCACATCTGTTACTTCTGTTGGGCTTGCCACCAATCGTCAGATCAAAGACGAAGCGGGCAAACCGATGCAGGAAGCAGAGTTTCATAACCTCGTGTGCTTCGGTGCGCTCGCCGATTTCTCCGGCAAAACACTGAAGAAAGGATCGCCACTCTATGTGGAAGGTCGCATTCATACCTCGAAGTATCAGAACAAAGAGGGGCATGACATGAGTAAGACTGAGGTGATCGTAGAAAAGCTGGTGCTGCTTTCCTCCAAGAAGGGGCAGATTGCGGTCGAAGCATAATGTCTGGTCTGCGAAAAAGAGGTGCTCCGGGAAGGGCGCCTCTTTTTTTGAAAGTGTCACACTGAGCTCGTCGAAGTGTTAGTGGGGGATGTTCTGTGTATGTCCTCGCCGGACGGGCCCGCTTGCCGCGGAGGCGTCACTTTTTGGCCATGCCCCAAAAAGTAACCAAAAAATGCGGTCCGTCCAATTGCCCTCCCGCACGCCCCTTCACCCTCCGTGGACGGACGCCACGCCACGGGCCTTCATTTTCCCTTCAGGGAAAATGGACCTAGTGGAACTTTTCCGTTACTCCGTTATTCGGTTAATCCGTTATTCGTCGTCCTCATAACCCATAACTCATAACTCGGATGGCAGGCGGGAGGGGCCAAATGGAAATCAAACTAGAAGCAAAAGCTTTGAAGAAAACTTGCCCTCTCTTTTTAGACGGGTGTATGATCGTACAATTCCTAGCATTTTCACCCCCGTATTATGAAGTCAGTGAACAAAGTAACACTTCTTGGAAACGTGACACGTGACCCGGAACTGAAGGCGACTGCAAACGGACAATCGGTCGCAACGTTTGGGTTGGCTACGAACAGTGTCTTGAAGGATCACACAGGAGAGAAGCAGACACTTGCGGAGTATCACAACCTGGTGGCGTGGGGTGGGCTTGCAGACTTTTGTGCGCAGAGCGGGCGGAAGGGGAAGCCGCTCTACGTAGAAGGCTATTTGAAGACCCGTAGTTGGGACGGTCCCGAGGGATCGAAGATTTTCAGAACCGAGATCGTCGTTGAAAACCTGGTGCTCCTCGGCCCGCGCGATGATGGCGATTTCCCGCATCATGAAGTGCCCACCATGGAGATGCATCAGGAGCATCCGGTGGAAGCCGTATCGACGCAGCCGGAAAGCTCCCCTCTCATGGAAGGAGATATTCCGATGGCGTAAGGCTTAGTAGCCGATTGCGTTCTGTGCTTGTACTTTGGCGGTGTTTTGCTGATGCGCATGCACCATATTTAATAGGTCTCGTGAGTTTTGTGTCATCCTCGCACTCCGTGCGGCAATGCCTGCATCTACTCCATGAAGAATGCTCGCTTCTTTTGCATGCTGCAGGAGAGCTGCATCTATTTCCTGATATCCGGCTTCTGGATTGCGAAAGACGGGATGAACGACATCAATCTCTGGAATGCCTTCTTTCATAAAATGGGTGGGGAGAAAGTAACGTATTATTGTCAATACACGACGAATGTGTCAATTATTCAAGCCGTGGGCTGTGTGATGAATAATTGACAAATTTGTAAATAAGTGTATTAATATCGAGCGAATTAAACCGATAGTTCCTGGGGAACGCTCGTGCATTCGCACGGCTCCTTGGAACCATTGGTTTTCTCTTTTTGAAAGGTCTCGCAGATGTTGAATCAGTGGAGTCATTTTGTGTGTGGTTTGTTTTCCCGTCCGGCGCGCAAGCGTCAACAGCGTTCGTCATCGTTGCACATTGAAGGTCTGGAAGATCGTCAGATGCTCACCGCAGGAATCATTTTTGATACCCGGCCAAATCAGACGATCCAACCCGACGCGAAAGATCTGAACTTGGTCCACTTCCATTTCAAGGGGGTGCCCAATATTTCACAGATCAATTTTGCAGCGGTGCCCGGAGCGAGCACGACGGCAATTACGCATGTGAACCTACTCGCAGGTACGCAGATCATCGCGACCGATCAGAGTCCGAATGATGGTCTGAATTTTGGACTCACGAAGACGACGTTGAAGCTCATCAAGAAGAACGGCGCAACCGTTCTTGCCGATGCTCGTGCTGACGCACAAGATGGAGCGACAATTCAGTACGCTCTCTCCAGCTTCACTCCAGTGAAGGCACGTCAGAAAATCACGGTGACCGGTGGGCCCAATCCTACTTTCACTGTTGATGCTCCGGACCCCGCGACTGGCAATTTGTATGTCACGCCAACTGTTGGGACATTTGGGTTGCAGTATGTGCAGCTCGGAACGCTGGATAAGCCGATTGCAGCGTTCGATCTGCGGGCCGAAGGGGAAGATGTGAGCCTGACAACGTTCACGCTCTTTGTTCCCGGTCATCCCGCTTCGATTGATCGATTGGAATTGTACGATGCTCCAGATGCTGTCACGCCGTTTGCGACTGCAGTGAAAACGTCGGGTAGTCCCTTTGCGGGATACGACATGTACACAGCAACGCTGACGGTAGGAAGTTTTGTCGTTGAAGACGGAGCGACGGAGGCGATCTATGTCAGACCGCGTCTGCGCAGCGATGTTGATGGTGGAGTAACGAACGAACCCATCAGTGTTGATCTGCTCGGTGCTGTCGGGACATCTGTCACCGCTGTTGGAATGGAGTCCAGCAATCAATTGCAGGTCAACGACGAAGATAGTTCAGCAGAAGGTGAAATGTTTATTGGCGTTGGTACTGCTGGTGCAAACCAGAATGCGAACGGCAATCCAAACACCACTGTCGGCGCCGAGCCCATCACATTTGAAAGTGTGGATCCGAATCCGAACGGGACAAATATCCCTGTTGGCGTTAGTCGCATTCTGGCTATCCGCATTAAGGCGGCGCCAAATACCAACACGCAAAACGGATTGGATAAAGTCGTAATCAACCGCTTTACGGCAACGATCTTCACGAGCAACATCGCCCTCGATGACACCAGCTTCCGGTTTTATAACCTGACTGATCCATCGATTAAAATTGTAGCGACGACGGTAGTGCAAATTTCTCCAGGTGTGTATGGCGTGCAGTTTGATGGCTTGGCATCCAGTAACGTGGATACGCGCATTCCATCAGGTGGAGATATCACAGTGGCAGTGGAAGTGAACATCACGAATCCCAAGGTGAGCAATGCGCAAACGTCGTCGCTGTTACCATCTGCGAGCCTGTCTGATTTTGGTTTTGGGTGGGTAGTCAGTGATGCTGTCGGAACATCGGTTGTTTTCAATGGTGTCGATAACGGTCAGCAAACAACCGTGAACGGCACAGCCTATCTCAGCTAAAGAGAAAATCTAATTTTATCAACCAAGGAGCAACACTATTGCCTGCCTCTCATCTTTTTGAGAGCAGGCTTTTTACTTTTTTTACAATGATTCTCTCTATTTCTTTTTCTGCGCGCAAAGTGATCCTCTGAAAGGATTGTGAAGAAATTATCTAAAAGTAACTTTAAAGGCATTTTAAAGCACATTTAGCCTCTGTAATTCCAGGCAGCAACAACGTTGCAGGGTCCGTATACAAATTGAGTTTATTTCTCCTTGACCCTCCAGAATTTCCCTATAAAATTCGCAAGCTCTATGTTGCTTCGCGTTTACCCGTAGGATCAGCTTTCGAACTAAGTATCTGATTCTGCGGGTGTGCGTGAGCCACCCGCTTTTCGTTTCTGCCCTGCAGAAATGTCCTGAGCTTCCCGAAGGTATTACTATCTTCCCGAAGGTCTGGATGCGGAAGCTTTCTACACTCCGGTCATTCAAAGCATTGGCCATCATGAATCGAATTTCTTCTCAAATTCGATCCATATTTTCAAAATTACAATTAACTCATTATAAAATTTAATTAAATCAGATGATTCATTACCCTGTTTCCGTAGAACGGTGTGAGCATGTCCTGCTTGCTTCCGTGATACGTGAACAGTACAAGGAAAAATGTTACTCAACGCATCACACGGATGCCTCGACTCTGCATTCCGACGAAGGACGTAGTCAGCTGCGATAAGCTTCGGTCAGCCGCTAGACAGGCTTTATGAACCGGAGATCTCCGAATGGGGCAACCCCTCGAGAGTTATGTCTCGAGACCCTGCGCTTGCGCAGGGAGGTCACTCAGCGAATTGAAACATCTTAGTACCTGAGGAAAAGAAATCAATCTAGAGATTCCCTAAGTAGTGGCGAGCGAAAGGGGAACAGCCCAAACCCATAATTTATTATGGGGGTTGTAGGACTTCCAATATCGACTATCCATCCATAGACGAACGGCCTGGAACGGCCGGCCATAGAGGGTGAGAGCCCCGTAAGCGAAATGGTTGGATTACGTAGGGAGATTCCTGAGTAAGGTCGGACACGTGAAATCCGGCCCGAATCCGGGTGGACCACCACCCAAGGCTAAACAGATGCAGAGATCAATAGCGGATAGTACCGTGAGGGAAAGGTGAAAAGCACCCCGAAAGGGGGATGAAATAGTACCTGAAATGTGATGCGTACAAATAAGTCGGAGCGGTCGCAAGACCGTCACGGCGTGCCTTTTGCATAATGAGCCAACGAGTTACTTGTCAGTGGCATGGCTAAGACAGCAATAGTCGGAGCCGAAGCGAAAGCGAGTCCGAATAGGGCGTTTTATTGTCGCTGGCAGTAGACCCGAAACCCAACGAGCTATCCATGGGCAGGATGAAGGTTACCGAAAGGTAACTGGAGGTCCGAACCGGTGATTGTCGCAAGAATCTCGGATGACCTGTGGATAGGAGTGAAAAGCTAATCGAGTTGGGAGATAGCTGGTTCTCTTCGATATGCCTTTAGGGGCAGCCTCGTCTCGCACAATGGGGGGTAGAGCTACTGTTTGGATGCGGGGGTCTCCACGACCTACCAAATCCAGCCAAACTCCGAATACCCATTCTTAGGAGACGGGAGTGAGACTGCGACAGCGAACTGCCGTAGTCGTGAGGGAAATAGCCCAGACCATTTGCTAAGGTCCCCAAGTTATAGTTCAGTGGAAAAGGAAGTGTCAGTGCTTCAACAACCAGGAGGTTGGCTTAGAAGCAGCCATCCTTTAAAGAAAGCGTAACAGCTCACTGGTCGATGCGCCGATGCGCCGAAAATGTAACGGGGCAAAACTATGTACCGAAGCGGTGGATTCGATATCGTTCCGATATCGTATGGTAGAAGAGCGTTCTCTTCAGCAGTGAAGCAGTGTCGCGAGGCACTGTGGAGCGGAGAGAAGTGAGAATGTTGGCATGAGTAACTACTAGGCAGGCGAAAATCCTGCCCGCCGAATTCCCAAGGTTTCCCACGCAACGGTCATCGACGTGGGGTTAGTCGGTCCTAAGGTCAGGCTGAAAAGCGTAGCCGATGGACAACAGGTTAATATTCCTGTACTTCAATGTAATCGTTCAAGGACCTATGCTGATAGTCCTGCAGGCCTCTGTCACCGCAAGGTGGTATGTCTACGGGAAAGGATGCGTTTGTCTTAGATGCGGCGTGACGGAGCGGGAAGATCAGAGCGTCTGTATTGACTGGACGTGGAAGGCACAAGACGTTGATTCCGGGAGGCAAATCCCTCGGAAGAGTCGAGTGTTTATCCCAATCACCCACAGCAATGTGGCTAAGTCTGTCCCTTTCGGCTTCCAAGAAAACCGTCGCACTCGAGAGTGCATTGAAACCGTACCGTAAACCAACACCGGTGGGATGGTCGAGTAGACCAAGGCGAACGGGTCATCTTGCGTTAAGGAACTCGGCAATAAAGCGTCCGTAACTTCGGGATAAGGACTGCCCTGTACCCTCGGGTGCGGGGCCGCAGCAAAAGAGCTCAGGCGACTGCTTACCAAAAGCACAGGTCTCTGCAAAGCCGTAAGGCAACGTATAGGGGCTGATGCCTGCCCAGTGTCAGAAGGTCACGGGAGGGGGTTTACGCCCTCAACCTAAGCCCTGATGAACGGCGGCCGTAACTATAACGGTCCTAAGGTAGCGAAATTCCTTGTCGGGTGGTCGATTACGACACTTGCCCGAATCACGAGCAATCGTGAACACTAAGGAATCAGCTAGTGCTAGAAAGTGGTCTCACTCTGAGACGAGTGATATTCCTCGCGAAAGCGGAGGGATGAGCATCTTCAATATTCAATATTAACGCTGTGTACGCCGAATTTCATATGAACTGGTCCATCGGATGATGGGCTGCTTGTAGATCGTTGTGAACGTACCGTTCACTAGTGTT
>CAYRQG010000034.1:8543-10160 GCA_964426345.1 uncultured Candidatus Peribacteria bacterium | reverse complement strand
TGGTCGGTGATTGCTTCATGAGAAGTTGCAGCGAGGAGTTCGTGATGATCGGTTTTCCGAAGGGGGATTCAACGAAGTCATCCACGTCCTGCGTGATGGTCGTTACACCCAGGTAGTACTTACGTGCGCGCTTCACGATTCCATACAGGAAGCGAGCGGAGTCTTCGTGCTGCATGAGGTTCCAGGCTTCATCAATCACGAGGATGCGCTTCTTGAGCTCGGTGCGGATACGGTTCCAGAGGAAGTTCAGCACGATGTAACTGGCAATGGGGCGGAGCTGTTCTTCGAGGTCGCGGATCTGGAAGACGATCATCTGCTTGTCCAGCTGGACGTTGGGCTTCTGATCAAACAAACCTGCGAAGCTTCCTGTCGTGTACTTCTGCAGCACCTTTCCCATGTTCTCTCCGCCTTCGGTGGTCATCAGCACATCGACCAATTGTCCGAGGGTTGGGGCTTCGTTGGCGGTTAAGTCCTCACTGGTGAGGGTAATACCATTGAGGGCGTAGGTATCCAGAATTGCTTTATCCAGCACACCGTCTTCCGTAGGTGTAATAGGACCAAGCATCAGCTTCAGGAGTCCGTGGATGTTGATGACTGCAGAGCGCAGCACTTCTCCCGGGGCCGCTTCGTCACCACGGATTGCTTTGGGCAAATCGAACGGGTTGATGCGGTACGGGCTCTGGATGGAGAGGGGAATGAATGATCCTCCCACTGCTTCACAGAGGTTGGTGTATTCGTTTTCAGGGTCAATCACGAGCACTTCGGTTCCCAGCATCAGGTAGCGCAGGAGCTCAAGCTTTGCAGTGAAAGACTTACCGGCTCCGGAGGTCGCGAAGATGTTACTGTTGGCGTTCGGGAGATCGAAGCGATCAAAAATGATCAGGGAATCGTTGTGACGGTTAATACCATAGAGGATACCGTGGTCATCAGTTAAATCGCTGGAGCTGAACGGGAAAGAAGCCGCCAGCGGCGACGTGTTCATGTTACGGTTGATTTCGATTTCATCCAGACAGAGCGGCAATGTACTCGTCCACGCGTGTTCCATCTGGAACATGGCGGGCTTGGTGAGTACGAGCTTTCCCCCGAGCACGGATTCAAGATCGGTCTGTACTTTTTTGAGGTGCTCTTCGTCTTCTGCGTAGAGCGTAATGTACATACCAAACTGGAACAGTTTTTCCTGGCCGCGTGCCAGAAGATCGCGCAGTTCTTCGGCGTCCTGCAGCGCGGCTTCCAGCGTCGGATCGCGGACGATTCCACGCTGCTCCAGCATACGGATACTCGAGCGGAGTTCGGCGACTTTCTTGCGGAGCATCTTCATGATCGCCTTGTTCGAGCTCGGGTAAATGTACTGGGCAATGTCCATCGTGATATCCAGGTTGATGGTCTGAGCCAGCCAGTTCGGATAAATGTAGTTCGGCCAGTTGTAGGTGTAGAGCGTGCGCGCAAAGAGATCATTCATGATGATGTCCTTGTTGCGCACCTGCATTCCGGACGGTGCAATAAGATCGAGCATTTTCTGCAGACCTTCCTCGTAGCGGCGCACGGCATCGCGTTCGTCGGCCGTCCAGGTCTCATCGTCTTTCTTCTTGTCCAGTGCCTCGATGGTCTGCTTATGCA
>CAYRQG010000034.1:0-8533 GCA_964426345.1 uncultured Candidatus Peribacteria bacterium | reverse complement strand
GCCTCAATCACCGGAGGGGGATTCAACACGGGCGACGGTACAATTGCACTGTCGTTCTGGGGTGTAGAATCGGGTGTGCCGGTTGTGGGTGTATTTGTGTCTGGCATGCGAAAAACTATCTATTCAGTATAGCAGAAACGGCCTTCCGAGGCTAGGGGGTAGGATTGGTTCAAATCAGTGATTTAGGCACTTTTGCTGCACTGTACCTTTACAGAGGTGCTGCGGGGGTTCTGGTTGCCCGGCCTTTTGTGTATACGTCCAATTCCTCGATTCCCGGTACATCCACCACTTTCAGCCCTGCAATCAGCACTTCGCGGTTGGATTGGATGGCCAGCACGCGCTTGTCCGCTACCTTATTCAGATTGGTATAGAGATTGATGGTGCTGTTGATCTGCGTGACTTCGCTCTCAGCCTTGGCCTGATCCGCTTTGGCGGTGACGATCTCGGACTGCTTGGCGCTGGCCGTGGTGTAGTCCTGTTTCTGGAGCGCAAGGTTCAGATCGTGCTGCACTTTGGTTACAACCAACCGCTTGTCGTGTTGCGCACTCAAAAGCAGCTTCTGTTTCTGCTTGAGCGCTGCAACCTGGGTCTTACTTTTTGTGAGCGTCTGGGTGAGGGTATCGAGATATGTATCCAGTGTCTGCTGGCGATCCGTACTTCTATTCAACATGTCGGGTACATCCACCTGCAATACAACCCCCAGTTCCTGGAGAGTGGCAAATGATTCTTCGGACTGATCCTGATCTTCCACAAAAATTCCCTGTCCCGCATTCACGCCGTTCACGGCACCCCGCACATAAATGCCGGTGGAGTCGACCAGATAATCTGCGACGTACACACCGAGTGGCGCGCCCGGGAGTTCGTTGCTTCCGGCCAGTTGCAGCATGATTAACTGCGCCTGGACCGCACCCAATTGTGCACCCACAACAACAGACACCGGCGTTGCCTGTTTGGATCCCTGGCACTGTGTGAGTATGAGAGCGGCCAGCACGAGCGGGACGCTGCGGTTGAATGATGACACGGCAGTCAGTGTATCGTGTTTCAAAAGCGGTGTCATCGGCTCCGGTTTTTTGTCCTGTGGATGCCTTCACGGAGGGGTTTTCTGGATGCAGAATTTGTGTTCAAACCATGAGTAGAAAGTGTGAGCAAGATCAAATAATGTTTTCACCTAGAAACCCTGCTTTTACCTGATATAGTTCAGCCGTTTTATTGAATAGCGTTTGTGTTCAGACCCCATGTTTCAGCAGCTTGCATCAGAGGCGGATCAGAGTGTGGCAACACTGTTTGGAATCAAAGACATGCCCGTGGAGTGGCAGACCCCAAAGGACTCTTCCCATGGTGATCTGACAACGATTGTGGCGCTGCGTATCGCGAAGGCGAAGAACCTGAATCCGAAGGAGGTGGCGCAGCAACTTGCAGACGCACTTTCCGGGAATGCATCAGTCCAGAAAGCGGAGGTGGCGGGAGCGGGATATGTGAACGTGTGGCTGAAGCCGGTGGCTCTTTTGAAGGAACTTTCGTCTGCCGAGGAAGCCTGTCTCCCGAAAAAAACGCGCGACGAAGCACCGGTGATTGTGGAGTACTCACAGCCCAATATCGCAAAACCTTTGGGCATTCATCACATCCTTTCCACAACCGTGGGACAGGCGATTGCGAACCTCTATGAACATGGAGGTTTTCCGGTGATCCGCTGGAATTACATGGGTGACTGGGGAACGCAGTTTGGGAAGTTAGCTGTCGCGTTTGAGCGCTGGGGGAACGGGAAGAAGCCCTCGACCTGCAGCATCGACGAGATGTTGAAACTCTATGTGAAGTTCCATGAAGAAGCAGAGAAAGACGAGACTCTGGAACCTGCTGCACGTGAAGCATTTTTGAAACTCGAGTCCGGAGATAGCATCATGCACGCTTTCTGGCTGGAGGTGGTGGCTGTCACGAAAGCATCACTGTCTGATTTGTACCGTCGCCTGCATGTGTCATTCACGACAGACCTGAGTGAGAGTTTTTATCAGGACAAGATGGATCTGATTTTGAAAGACGGTATGGAGAAAGGAGTCTTTACAGAAGGGGAAGGCGGATCACTGATCGTCACGTTTCCGGAAGAATCCGGCATGCCTCCGTACCTGGTGCGCAAGGGAGACGGAGCAACGCTCTACTCCACGCGTGATATCGCCCAGATGCGCTACCGTATTGATATCTATCATCCGCAGGCGATTTATATCATCACGGATATTGCTCAGAAACTACACTTTGAACAGCTTATTGCCACCTGCAAGCAACTGCAGTGGGAACTGCCACCATTTGAAAATGTGCTCCTTGGCCGCATGCGTTTTGCGGACAAAGCCATGAGCACACGCAAAGGAAATATTCTGAAATTGCAGGAAGTGCTTGATGAAGGAGTGGTCCAGGCTGCTGCCATCATCAAAGAAAGAGGCGAGACGATCCAGACCGATAACCCCGAAGAGCTGGCGGAGATGATGGGAGTGGGTGCATTGGTGTATGGCATCCTGAGTCAGAACCGCAAGATGGATCTGGTGTTCGACTGGGACAAGATGCTGAGCTTTGAAGGAAACAGCGCGCCGTATTTGCAGTACACGCATGCGCGGGCGAAGTCGGTTTTGAGGAAAGCCGAGGTGACCGAAGGGACCAAGGGGACCAAGGTGACGGACGATCTGACGACATCGGAGAGGGTATTGGTGGGGACATTGCTCCAGTTCTCTCAGGTTCTGGATACCGCACGCAGCGAACATTTGCCACACAAACTTGCCAACTTCCTGTACCAGCTGTGTCAGGATTTCAACTCGTTCTATAACAGCGAAAACATTCTTCAGTCAGAATCACCCGTGCGCGAGATGCGCCTTTCTCTTACGTCTCTTACGGCCACTGTCCTGAAAACCGGTGCCGAACTTCTCACACTGCGCGTCCCGGACCGCATGTAATTTCCCCCTTCCCTTCCCAATTTTTTCCATGGCCCGCCCGTATTCCTCCCGTCGTCCCGCACGCCGCACCGTTGCAGGTCCGTTCGTTGCATTCATGCTCGTTGCCTCGTTCGGCATTCTCTTTGCCGGATGCAAAGGTCCTGAAGATGTTGATGAAAATCAGGACTTTGTCTTCACACAGGAGAATATGGATCAGGCGCATCAGTTGGCACAGGAGGCCTCCAGTGGCGCGCTCACCGGAACCGGCACATCGCCGTATCTGGAACCGATTGATGCGGGAACAGGATCGACAGCCGATACCGCTGTGCTGGATCTCTCGATGGTGGGAACCTACAACTCGATTCGTCAGGGCCAGGGGGCTGCGGGCAAGAGTGTATACCGCGTGACCAACGAATTCCTGAATGTCCGTGACAAAGCATCGACCACTGCCACGAGCGTTGTTCGCCTGAACTATGGTGATGCTGTGGAAGTGCTCTCGTTTGTGAATGCCGGATGGGCACAGGTGAAGACAGCTGACGGAAAGACGGGGTATGTATCCGTTCGCTACATTGCAAAGATGACCAGCGACGAAAAGCTTGCGGAGGAGAAGAAGGCGTTCGACGGTCAGTACTTTGTGAGCTACGGATTTGTGAACATGCGCAAGGAGGCGGATCAGAAGAGCGAGAAGATCGGGGAAATTCCGGGCCAGACAATCGTGAAGCCCAATAGTATTACCGGTACCTGGGCTCAGGTGACCTACGATGGAAAGACAGGCTATGTGGCAACCTCTTACCTCTCTCCGTTCCTCCCGAACTTCATGGTTCGCCAGAACCAGTACACGCTGCCGGTCCTGCACTATCAGCTCACCAAGGGTCAGGAAACGCAGATTCTCGCATCTCTCAGCGAGCACGTGGCAGCGCTTAAGGCACAGGGCAAGGTGTTTACCACCTTCAGCAAATTCCGCGATCAGCTGATTGCACAGCAGAAGCAGGACATCAAGATTCCCACCAACAACGTCATCATTGCCATCACCGGAGTTATGCCCGATAACGTCCGCACGGTGTCCGATACGCTCGTTGCTGCAAACATTGATGCGACGCTCTTCATTCAGACCAAGTTCATTGGACTAAGCGGTATTACCCAGAAGACCCTTCTGAATCTGATTGCCAATGGATTTGATATCGAATCCGGCACGCACACCGGCGATGATCTCCGCGCACTTACCAATGCGCAGGTGGATCTGGAACTGAAGCAGAGCCGCAAAATTATTGAAGATATGACCGGCAAGAAAGTCTCTGCTGTTGCGTACCCTGCAGGCGGCTCCAACGACCGCGTGATGCAGCTGGCCAGCGAGGACGGATACCTCCTGGGACTCAGCACCGGTTCCAGCAAGACCTTCACCCGTGAACAGCTTCTGAATATTCCGGGTATTGATATCTTCCCCAATATGACTGCCGAAGAAGTTCTGACTCTGGTGACGACCAAGTAGACATATTCATATACAGACACATGAAAAAAGACGTCCTTCGCAGGGGACGTCTTTTTTTGTGATACGAGATGATGCTTACTGCTTGGGCTTTCCGATGTATTCGTTGAACTGATCCAAAAGGCCCTGCTGGCTGTAACTGGCTGCACTCTTTACCGACATATCGGTGAGGGTTTTTAATACCTCCGTGCCGTGCGCGTAGAAATACCAGGCACTGAAGACGAAGATGATAATGGGGATGACGGTAATGATGCCATGAATGAAAGCGCCTACGGTGCGGAGCTTGTCGCGGCGGTTCATCTGGTGGAGATAGGTGACAATCAGATCCAGCTTGTCGTCTGTGGTCAGACGATCGGTTGCGGGAGGTGTGTCGCTGTCGATGGTTGCATCGACGTCAGTTGTTTTTCTAGGCATGTGATGAGTGTAATTGAAAATTGAAAATTGAGAATTGATAATTATGGAAGTTCTTTTTTAAAATCCACGTTTCCATTTACGCACAAATTCAAAGGTGCGCGTCAGGTAGTACTTGTTTGAGAGAGGAACGTCGAAGCAGTGTTCCAGGTTGAGGAGCTGTCCGCCAAAGCCAGTCTTAAACAGCGTTACCCCTGCGAAGGGATGTTTCGGATTCAGAATTTCTTGCTTGGGTTCTTGATTCTCTTCGCTCGTATCAGTCTTGGTACCCATCGGCGCCATGCCCCAGAAGTTATAGACACTGTCGCCGCGCTTGATGGCATCCTGAATGGCGCGCCACTGGAGGAGATAACTTGCCGGGACTTTTGTGAGCTGGCTGGCGCCGTGGTGGTAGCTCGTCTCGCCGCCGAATTGCATGTGGATGGAAGTGGCAAGTACCTGTCCTTCGTGACGGGCAATGTACACAAGGGCGTGTCCGTCTTCGGCAAAACGTTTCACCTGTGCCCGGAAGAAGTTATTGGTATACGGCGTGAAGCCATGACGTTTGCGGGTTTCATCGTGCAGGCGGATAAACTCTTCGACATCGCGGATGGGATCAGTGGAGAGTTCGACAGTGACGCCATCTTTCTCGGCACGACGGATGAGGTTCCGGGTGGTTTTCCTCATCGACATCAAAATATCTTCGGGAGTTATCGTCTCAGTTATCTGTAATTTGTTATCTGTTATCTGATTCCAGAGATTTTCTTTTTTGAGGGGGAGATACCAAATATGTTCTGCAAGAAGATGCAAAGGTGAATCAATCCCTTTCAACGCTGTTGCGTGTTGCTGATTCGAAAACGGACTCATACGAATGAAGCTACAAGAATGCTTTCGAGCTTCCTCTTTTAATCCATTAACTAATATTTCAAATACCTGATAACCGGTAACAGATAACAGATCTCTCGTAATAGGTCCATACTGCACCATCAAGTGCCGACCTCTGCGTGCCGGTACCAAAATCGCCTGGCAGATACCCACAATCTTTCCCTCTTCGCGCACTTCCAGGCGAATAGGTTCCTGGCCGATATCGGCGTAGACCTCTCCCATTGTCCAGGACTGGAGGAACGGGGAAAACCGCTGCTCCTTCAGGAAGGCGTCCCACTCCTGCCGGTTTTCTGCGATTCCTGCTGTCATCTGTCTTGTACTCTATAGACGAATTTCAGTGCTGCATATGTGTATTCAATTTCGCAGTTGTTCACTTCTGAAAGTCCGTTTTTCTTCGCAATCTCGCGCACGACTGCCGCTTTCAAATCCGTATCAATCCCCGAAATGATTTTTGGCCATACAATCCAGAGAGCCCCGTGCTTGGCGATCTGCTGCTTCAGGCTTGGGAAGGTATCGGTCAGTTGTTTCTTGTCTGTCTCGAAACTGACCAGCATATCGGCGTCTTTACCTGGTGTCTGCTGCAGATGCGCCTGGCGCACTTCGGACCCGAGTGTGCCCACCACTGTTGCCGGCATGTTCCGGAGGATGACCGTGTGGCCGGGTTTGATGCCGAGCTTTTTACTGAGGGGATCGAAGCGGGGGCTGAGGGTATTCATTTGCTGATGAGGGGATCAAGTAGGGTGCAGAGTTCCAGGGCCTGTTTTTTTGTCATGGTGGGATGAGTGGGGAGCGTCATAATCTGTTCGCCAGCACTTTCTGCTGCCGGGTCAGATCCCATTTCGTAACCGGCATCTTTGGGGTCGGCACTTTCAGGGCAGATGACGCATCCCTGCCAGCCATCGGCCAGGTGAATGTTGCGTGTTTTGAGATGTTTGCGTATGGCTTCTGCGCCGCGCGTGAAAATCGGGAATTTTTGCAGAGGCATGCCGCTTTCTATCCCGGTAAGAAGTGGCCAATTGTGGGAGCGACCAAAATCAAGGTAGACGTTCGTCAGCATGCGCCGATGATCATTGATGTGCTGGAGATTCTGCAGTTGCTGAAATGCAAGAACGGCACAGGCTCCGGGCATCGTATGTACGACTTTTGGCATGTCACCTTCTTTTTCCCGCTGGGTGATGGTGGGAACAAGCAGTTTCAGTTTGGCGGCCATCAGCAGGAACGCTTTTCCAATTTTCATCGCATATAACGGACGGGCGATTGCGTAGACCAGTGGGTACTGCAGGAGCGCAAAAATCTTCCAGAGTGTTTCTGGGGTCGCTTTGGCCTGCTCTTCACGCAGTGCCGCAGCCAGCGTTGCATCACGTGTGATGATGGCCCCGCCGCTCACCCCCGAAATTGCTTTGTCGCGCGCAAAACTCACGAGCATTGCATCACCCAGGGTTCCAATGGCTGAAGGGCCTTTGCTATCCGGAAGAATGTGCGCGCAGTCTTCCAGCATGAAGAGATGGTGCTCGTTGCAGATTTCGCGGATTGCTTTTGTGTCTGCGGGAATTCCAAATGTATTCTGGCTCACAATCATTTTGCTTTTGGCGGTGATGGCGTCTTTCAGAGAATCGAGATCGAAGTTGAGCGTGTCTTTTTCGATATCGGCGTAGGTTGTCACAAGGCCGGCGGCATGCACGGCATTGGGCATAACAATGCAGGTGTAGCCCTGTTCAATTACTTCACTGCCGGGTTCCAGTTTGAGTGCCCGGAGCAGCGCAAGCATGGATTCACGGCCGGAGCCAAAGGTGATTGCATCTGCGCTGTATTTCTTCCCGAGTGCCTCTTCCAGGCGGCGAACATCACCATTGTTCCGGTATCGCCACGGTTGCAGCGCGCACAGAAACGCGAGGCGTCTTTGGGCACTGTTCCCAAGCGGGGCAAACGACTGGTGGATGGGGGAGAAGAAGCTCATGGCAGTAATTGCTGAATGAAGGAGAGTGGCATGCGGCCTATGCATAGGAGCAGAGAACCTGCAGAGACTTTCGTTGTGTCTTTGGAGAGAATCTCCACTTCTTTTCCATACCCCTCTGCAAAGGAAGCTCGTCCCGTATCGGTGGTGAAGATAACACGATCCACGGAGTCTTTGGCAGCATTTCCCAGTTCTTTTAAGAACATCTCTTCCGCTTCCCCCGTTTCCAGAAGGCCGCTCAGGAGCAGTACACGCGGACGTTCGGTGCGGGCATTGGCCCAGTTGAGTGCGGCGTGGACGCTCAGGCGGCTGCTGTTATAGGTGTCATCAACAAGTAATACAGCGCCTTCATGACGTACATGGAACGTGTGGATGAGCGGATGGAACGAAGAGAGAAGCTGGTTGATGCGTTCATCAGAAATCTTGAGATACTTGGCGACTGCCACAGCCAGGAGAATATTGCCGACGTTATGGAGTCCGTGGAGGGCAACTGTGGATGTATGCCCATTGATGGTGAGCTTCAGGCCGCTGTCGGTTTGTTCTATGTATTCTGCGCGGACTGCGGCAGAGTCGTGCTCGCCGGCCAGCGTAACTGCGCAGAGTGTACGGGCAGCAAGGGTGCGTGTGGCGTCGTTATCGGCGTAGAGGAATGCGTGACCATCGGCGGGGAGTGCTTCCAGCAGTTCGGCATTGGCATCAATGATCGCTTCTTCTGAACCAAAGAGCGCCAGGTGATCCGAACCAAGGGCGGTCATGACGCCAATCGTTGGCTGCACAAATTCGCACATCAGGGCGATTTCGCCTTTGCGGTATGCACCCATTTCAATAATAAACACGGGGGATTGAACGTCTGTCACGGTAGAGGTGTTTGCCGTCATCCACTGCGCAACGCCCATTTCGGTA
>CAYRQG010000033.1:9309-10216 GCA_964426345.1 uncultured Candidatus Peribacteria bacterium | reverse complement strand
GATCCTGCATATCTACAAGGTTATCGTGGTCGTTATCGGCGTTGTCGTTACATTCTGTAGGTGCCGGAGCATTGTATTCGCTGGTATCGCTTGGGCTGCTACAACCCGGGTCCTGCATGTCTGTCAGGCCATCGTGGTCGTTATCGCTTCCGTCATTACATTCAGTTGGAGCTGGAGCGTTATATTCATCGTTATCAAGTGGGCTCGCACAACCCATATCGTTCGGGAAGTCTGTGTCTCCATCGTGGTCGTTATCCATGCCGTCGTTACACTGTGTGGCAGCAGCTACGTTCTGATTCTGGTTCGGATCGTTATTGTTATTGTTATTGTTGTTTGATCCTCCATTGCTTTCGTCGTTGTCCATAGGGTCTGAACATCCCGCGTCCTGCATGTCGTAGTATCCATCGTGGTCGTTATCCATTCCATCATCACACTGAGAAGTACTCTGCGCATCGGCGTAAGCCGGAGCAGCGAATTTCTGGATCTCAAACTGCACATTGGCTCCAACCATTGTGGTGAGACAGAGAATGGCAACTGGCTTCTTGAGGCTCAAAACAAGGCGCTGGAAGCTGTTTTGCAACAGGGAAGTAGACTGGACCATAGGAGGAGATGGAAGAGACAAAAGGGAGTTACTGTATCTCATTAACAGGATTTGTCAAGGATACTGTAAACATTCACAAAATAGGGCCTTTGCAAAAGATTTCCTAGAAAATTCACCACTTTTTTACAATTTGCTTACTCTTCGTCGTTGTGGTCAAAAATAGGCGCCAAGCGGCGATCGGGGACAAACCACATCAAAGCGACCAAAACGAAGATTGCGTATGCTATATTCTGGTGCAAATACGCCGTTCCCATGCCAATCAGGTAGAGAATGATCGATGCTTTTCCCTTCACGTCACGACCCAAT
>CAYRQG010000033.1:5242-9299 GCA_964426345.1 uncultured Candidatus Peribacteria bacterium | reverse complement strand
GCAAGGGCCACAGGCGAGTCCGGGCCGTCGTGGGCCACAATGGCTTTCTGCAGTATAAAGTAGGCTATAGCGGCCATCAGAAGGACAAAACCGTAGGTTGCCGCAGGAAGGGCTGCCATGGGGAATTCTCCCGCCCAATTGGTCGCAAACGGCACGAGCGAGAGCCAGAATAATAGATGCATATTAGACCACATAATTCGGCCTCCTATGGCCTCTGTGGCGTGGATCAGGTGGTGATGGTTATTCCAGTAGATAGCGAGGTACAGGAAGCTCAGAACGTAACTGAAGAAGATGGGAGCCAGGACCCGCAGTCCTTCAAATGTTGTTTCATGCGGCACCTTCAGTTCCAGGACCATGATCGTGATAAGAATGGCAAAGACGCCATCGGAGAAGGCTTCCAGGCGGGTGGTTTCGGAGTGGGGAGGGGTGTGCATCGTTAGGGGTTAATGGTTATGAGTTATGAGTTATGAGTTATGAGTGACGGGTTTGTTATTGGTTATCTGTTATCGGGGTTCGTTGAGATGGATTATAAAGGGAATGATGCTTTGGTGACAGATACAGTATGTACAGGGAAATCTACAGGATTTTTGCGTTATGCAGTGCTACGATGGCTTTAATCCTTGGGGAGTCGCCAAGTGGTAAGGCAGGGGCCTTTGAAGCCCCCATTCCATGGTTCGAATCCATGCTCCCCAGCCAATAAATTTATATTTTTTTCAGGACATCCAAATATCGGTCCTCATATCCGTATTTCTTATAGAACTCATGTGCACGGACATTGGGAGCAAATACGCCTGTCCGCACAAAATCACATTTCTCTTTACGGAAAAAGCCTTCCATTGCTTCCAGTAGTGCAGCACCGATTTTCTTTCCGCGCTGGTTTTCTTGCACAATCAATTCCAGAATTCGCCCTTCGCGGCTGGGATATTCTTCTAGGAGATCTTCTTCGGATGTAGCGGGAATCATTCCCACAATGCATCCCACTATTTTCTCTACTTCTTCTGCTATCAGAATAATACCGTTCTGTGTTGAGATTTTTTCTAACAGCAGATCGATATATTTCTTTGCATCAAACTCTTTGGCTGGGCGGTTTCTTTTATGGATATCTAACATGGCAATGTGATCTTGTAATTCGCTGATGAGCGCGGTTACTGCTTTGATGTCAGAAGCCAGGTAGGGTCGAATGGTTATTGCTATGAGGCAAAGATTATCATACTCATCAGAGGAGTAATACGATCCCGCAAGCAGAAGGTCACAAAAAATCTCAAGGAAATGTGCCTCCGTTCCTTGCCACAAAAAATGCATACTGGTAGGAATAGAGACATTCATTCTTCCTTTTCATCTATGACTCCCCGCATCATTTCTGAACAGGACTTCCTGAAACTGTACGACACACACTCCAATGAAATTTTCCGTCACTGCTACATGTGGCTGCAGGACAGGGAGAAGAGTATTCAGGTGATGGGAGAGACGTTTAAGCGTTTATGGCTCTTTGTAGCCGCAGGCAACGCGGTCGATTCCGCGAAAATTTTCCTCTACCGCGAAGCAACACTGCTTCTGGAAGACTTGCCGCTCAACTACAGCGCAGAGAAGGAAACGGAGGCCGTGGAGATTGATGCTGACTCCCGTTTGTTCCTGAGTCAGCTGGAGCCCGAAGCACGCCGCACCTGCCTGTTCTACTTTGTAGCCAAGCTTTCGTATTCTGAAATTGGGGAGATTGTAGGAGGTACCGTGGAGAAGCACGCCGCAACCGTCGATTCTATCCGCCAGCAGTTCGCTACCCCCGCTCAGTATGCAACAGTCTGACCTCAACCAGTTTTTTGCAGCGGCTCAGAGAATGTGTCTGCGTCCGGATGAAGAGGCGCGTGCGTGGGAGGGGATTCATGCCTGCATGCAGCAGTCTGCATCGCTGGAGCCCGATGAAGTAGCCGATGTGCGCTCGATTCTGGCTTCCTTTACACAGGATTACCCGTTGCAGCCGCTTGTTCCTTTGCTCAATGTTGGCCCGCTGATGCCCTGGACCGGTGTGAATTTGTTTGGGCATTTGCAACCGTTCTGCGTCTAAAAAGCGTATAAGAGTAGACTACCTTCCTCGATTCCTCCTTCTTTATGTCGAACACGATCCTTATTGCCGAAGACGATGCATTCCTGGGTGAAACAATCCGCCTGGCGCTGGAAGATCACGATATGTCCGTGCGGTGGGTGCGCGATGGCGAGGAGGCAATCAAAGCACTGGATGAAGATTTGCCAATGCTGCTTCTTCTCGATTTGCTGATGCCAAAGAAAGACGGACTGGCCGTCCTGCAGCACATCCGCGAAAAAGGCTACACGGTGCCGGTGGTCATTCTCTCGAATTTAAGCGGCGATATGACGCCCGAAAAATGTTACGCACTGGGTGCCAAGGATTATCTGGTGAAGAGTGATATGGACGAAGAGGATCTGTGGCCCAATATTCAGAAATACCTCCCCGCACACGCATGACCGATCCAAACCGCCCGACATCTGTGGAATACACCAAGATGCTTTTTTTGGTGGGACATGGCTTGCAGACGCCACTTTCTGCTATTCGTTGGGGATGCGGCCGCCTGAGTAAATCCGGGGAAAATTTTACCGATGAACAAAAATCATTGGTCACCGGTATCCAGCAGCAGACACGTACGCTGGCGCACATGTTTGAAACCTTACTGCTCCTGGCAAAGGTCGATGAGCACGTGCATGTGCCAGACATGCAGCAGATTTATCTCTCTGATTTTTTCCAGTCCGGAGAACGGACAAAGAATCTGCCGCGGTCTATGGAGCTCGCGGTCCGCTGCCCCTCCGATGCCACGGCGCAAATTGATCGTACGATTTTTACAGCGGTCATCGATTCGCTGCTCCTTGTCGTTGCTGTGAGCAGCGCAGAGACAAAAATCCCGTTCACACTCGAGCGTGAGGACGATACCTATGTGCTGATTATCGATGCACCTATGGAGTGGTCGCTCCTGGAAGAGGGAGTGCAGAAAGTGGTGGGTGGTATTCCGGGTTTCCTGCTGGCTGTTGCCTCCGCATTGGCTGCAGACCTGGGTGGCAGTATTGAATCAGAAAAAGATGGAGCTGTTCCCACTACCCTCGTATTCCGTTTCCCTGCAACCCCCACACTTCCACCTATTCTATGAATGGTGCAACCGGTGCCAAAAGACCCGATGAAGGCGGTATGTGGACCGATGCGTTAGTCGGCTTTTCGGAGCAGCAGCTGCGTTTCCTGGCAGAATCACTGCCACAGATTGCATGGACCGGTTTGCCGAACGGCTATATCGATTTCATGAACGGCCGCTGGTTTGATTACACCGGACTTACACCCAAAGAAACCTACGAAGAGCTCAAGACTGCCGTGCACCCCGATGATGTGCTGCGCTACCGCGCAACCTGGGAACACGCAGTGAAAACACAGGAACCCTACGAAGTGGAATACCGATTCCGCCGCGCATCCGACGGCATGTACCGCTGGCACCTGGGGCGCGGTATGGTTGTACGTGATAAAGAGGGGAATGTGACCAAGTGGTTTGGAACCTGTACCGATATCCACGCACAGAAAATGGCGGAGGAGGAAATGCGTCAGCTCAATGAAAAACTCGAAACGCTTGTGAAGGAACGCACGGCGCACCTGCAGGTGGAAATCGAACACCGGCGCATTACCGAAGCGCAGTATCTGGAGCATCTGCTCCTGCTGCAACGCATGATCAACACACTGCCATTTGCAGCTGCCGCTGTGAGTTCAGCCGATGTGCTTCTTCACATGAATGAATCCTTCCGGACACTGTTCAATCCTATTGCCGGCGATAGGGGCCTGGAAAACAGTTCCGCGCTTATTCTGCTGCATGCGGCACGATCACTGTTTGCATCTCCTGATTGGGAACTGTGTTTTGATCATATGAAGAAGGGGACTGCGTTTGGTCACGAAATGAGCACCACCGATGGCCGGACTTTTTTCTGTGAATACGTACCCAGCAGCGGAGAAGCGGGAGGATACCTGCTGCTGGTGCGCGATGGCAACCCGCCGCCCGGAGAGTCCTCCTTCTAT
>CAYRQG010000033.1:2007-5232 GCA_964426345.1 uncultured Candidatus Peribacteria bacterium | reverse complement strand
GCACGCAGGAAAAGAGAGTCGATTCCGTGAAATCAGAATTCATGTCGCTGGCGTCGCATCAGCTGCGTACACCGCTCACATCCATCCGCTGGGCACTCGGGCGTTTCAGCCGTACCATGGCCGATCGCCTTATGCCCGAAGAGCTGCGGTTGCTTGGCATCATGCGCGAAAGTGCGAGTACAATGAGCGATACGATTCGGACCATGCTTTCCATCTCACGTGTAGAAGCAGGACTCCATGCGGCAACGCCGTCGGAATTTTATGTCCGCAAATTCCTGCAGATGTTTGAAGAAGTCTTTGCAGAAGCGGCGCGCATCAAACGCATCGATTTTACGGTTGATTGTCACAAAGATATCAAACTCACGACGGATCGCCTCATCCTGCGCGAGATTCTGGAAAACCTGCTCTCGAACGCCATCAAGTACACAAACGAAGGGGGATCGGTGGCAGTCAAAGTCTGGCAGGACGAAGATGCTGTTCACATTGCAGTGGAAGATACGGGAGTGGGAATCCCTGAACATCAGCATGAAAAAATATTCTCCAAGTTTTTCCGCGCGGAAAATATTCTCCTTATGGATATGCAGGGGACAGGACTCGGGCTGTATTTGGTCTCACGCTTGGTAGCGGTTTTGCATGGATCCATTAATTTTACGTCGGTGCAGAATAAAGGGACGAGCTTTGTGCTGACGTTACCTAAAAATATCGGAGATCAAATATGATTTTGATCCGCACGCTCAAGTAATCTCTGCCCAGAAGTTAAAATATGGGACCATTCTGGCATGATGGACAGGATCAGTTCTTCTCCCATTTTATAGTTCGACCATTTTTCAATTTCCAATTCCAGATTCGAATCTGTGGCAAATGGTCCTCCTTCGCCATAGCTGAATTTGCCGCACAAATTCTGGCTGCTCACATTTGCTCCCAAATCATCAAGACCTTCGTGGATAGATTCTCCATTTAATTTCATATGCATGCGTTTCAAAAAATACGTAATGGCCACAGAGTCCGGCCGAACTAATTTCTCTCTGCCCAATCGTTTGTAGGCGCCAGCCATTGTCAGTGTTGCTGCACGACGAATTTTTCCCATCACCAATGTTAATTGCAATAATTTTCCGGCATCCAGTGCTTCCTGCAATTGCTGCAGTTTTGTATTGTTTTTTCCGTGGTAATCCATTCCGCCGCCTGATGTGCCATTATGCAGAAAATCCAGCATTTCTCGATACGCGACAGAATTTTTCTCTACCTCCGGTGACCAGATTTTATTGGCGGTCATACCCAATAACTGACCTCCCTGGCTCCATAATCCGACTCCTTTCATAAAAGGTGCTTTGTTCCGCTTCACTCTTTTTCTTTTGGCATTACTCAAACCTTCTTGCATGTCATGTAATTCATAGGCCTTAAAATGATTGATGAATGTTTCATCTGTACGTTCAATAAGACCTGCAGCAAATTCGCCGACAGTTTTTGGTTGCAGGATAAATTCTTCATACAAATCTTCTACAGCAGGAATATCTTCAAATCGTAATTCACGTAATTCTGCTCCTGAATTGATGAGATTATCAAAATGTTCATCACGGCGCAGACGTGAATTGTGTGCGTGAAGTAATCGACTGCGTATTTCCTGATCCTCTATTTTTTTGTGAGCAGTCGGCTTATCGGTGATGATGTACCCCAATGCATTATTGATTTCTTCATCAATCGCTTCCGTATCAATCATGGTGAAATTTCCTTTCATGAGAATATCATCAACTGATTGCTGAATTCTCTCTGCAACTGCCATGACCAAAATATGCAGGGCTTCTGCATTAATTTCTTTCCCTGGTGCTGGTTTTAATTTTCTGGCTAAGGGGGAATCTGTAGTGCTTCTCTCTTCCATAAATGTAATTGCAGTATCCCGCACTGTGTCGATTACCATATCAATTGCTCTATTCCAGGCCTTTGAATGTGCACGCCAAAGTTGCACCTGTCCCTGTAACAGGCGCATATCCTGCGTTTGATGTAGGGCCATAGACGGTCCTTTATCGATACTTATAAGTAAACAGGGGAGGAATTGGGGCCTTTATCTACTTTTACCGTCTTTTTGTCAACTTATCTGCTTAGATTTAATCTCCAAAAAGCCTCTTGCATCGTTTTAGAGGCTTCTCTACAATCCCCGCACTTTCCCGCATAATTTCATGTTTGCAGTAGTCTCCATTGCCGGCTTCCAAGAAATGGTCCAAGAGGGCGATACTCTGCATATTCCACTGCAGGAAGGCAAAACAGACGATACCATCGCTTTCAGCGATGTGCTTTTGGTGAAGAAAGACGACGGTGAAGTGATGATCGGCAGCCCGTTTGTGGCTGGCGCAAAAGTCGAGACAAAAGTGATTGAGCACGGCCGCGATCCCAAGATCCGCGTTCTCAAGTTCCACAAGCGCAAGCGTTATATGCGCGTAAAGGGCCACAAGCAGGATTTCACTGCTGTTGAGGTCACCAAAATCAGCCTGTAATTAGGTTGTAGATTAGTACATAAGTAGGTTGTAGGCTTTTTTTTGATATAAAAATAAGTTCCATCAGTCCTACTCGTCTACGTATCTACCGCCTACTTTCGATTTCCTCACGTAACTGCTTCATGGCTTCCAATGTGACAGCCATATTCTGCATGCAGGCAATGGTCTGGGCAGAGCGCTCGTTTAAGCGGAAGAGGTGCGAGAGATAGCTCTTGAGGTGCTTTCGGCTGAGTGCCGATGTGGAATCTGGATCTATGATGGAGTGATCGTGCGTGAAGGCGCTGTTTTTAATATTAATGTGCGTGCCGTTACTCAGGTAAATCTTCCCGTGGCGCGCCTCGCGCATGGGCATTACACAATCAAACAAGTCAATCCCGCGCTTCACGGCTTCCCGGTGCTGGGAAATACGGCCGACGCCCATCAGGTAGCGGGGTTTATCGGTCGGGAGAATGGGGCAGACGTAATCGAGCACGTCATACATTTCGTTTTCTGTTTCACCCACAGCCAGTCCGCCAATCGCGTAGCCATCGAATCCAATCGCAATCAGTTCTTCCGCGCATTTTTGGCGAAGATCACGCTCGAGTCCACCTTGGACGATTCCAAACAAGAGGGGAAAGGTGACCGACGTGGGTCCCTTTGGTCCCTTCGGCTCCCTAGGCAACCTCAATAATTCTTCATGCCATTTCTTGCATTCCTTCGCCCAGCGCAATGTTCTGTCTACAGCCTCTACCTGCTT
>CAYRQG010000033.1:0-1997 GCA_964426345.1 uncultured Candidatus Peribacteria bacterium | reverse complement strand
CAGTTCGGCGGCTTCGCGCGTGGTGCAGTAGATGGTGGACATTCATCGAAACACATGATGATGTCACTACCCAACTTATGCTGAATGCGCATGGCTTCTTCGGGTCCCAGAAAAAGGGGGCTGCCATCAATGTGTGATTTAAAGTGCACGCCGTGCTCCACAATCTTCCGGTTTCCTTCCAGGGAAAACACCTGAAAGCCGCCGGAGTCGGTGAGGATCGGGCCATCCCATCCAATGAATGCATGGAGTCCGCCTGCTTCCAGAATCGTGTCTTCGCCGGGTTGGATGTGCAGATGGTATGTATTGCTTAGAAGCACATCGGATCCCAAACCCCGCACATCATCGAGCGTGATTCCGCGCATGGCACCTGCTGTTCCCACAGGAAAGAAAACAGGTGTTTCAATAATACCGTGCATGGTGTGGATGCGGCCGCGGCGACCGAGAGGTGTTGTGGCGAGAAGTTCGAACATTTGCCGTAGTATAGCGGAAAAGTCTAAGACAGGTAAGTTATGAGTTATGGGTTACGAGTTATGAGTAAACATTCTAGGAAGATAATACTTATAAAAAATCCCATAACTCATAACTCATATTCTTATAACTCCCGTATTTTTCCTTGCACATCGTCCCCGATTATTCGGCCATCGCTTGTGGGTTTTTTCGCTTTGCTTCAAACTGAAACCCTCTCCTCACTTTCCCCAGCTTTCCTATGTGTGCATCTTCTGATCACAACAAATGGCTCTCCCGGCAGATTGTCCGTGTCGGTTTTGGGCTTGCTCTTCTCTTTACCGGTATCGCGCACTACCGCGGCGCCGCCGATTTCGCCCTGTCCGTAGGTAATGGTCTTGGTCCAGATTGGTTGGTCGGTGTCGGTACGGTCTGGGGCTACATTATGCCTGCCCTCATGATCGTTGGTGGTGTCACACTCACGCTGAACATCTTCACAAAAGTCGGAATCTGGGCAGCCGGTTTGTCTCTGGCTTCCATCCCTGCAGGACTCATGCTTAAGTCCGCAGTGTCTGGCATCTCCCTGGGCGACACCATGCCGCCTGCAATGAACGCCTACGTCTGGATCATTGTCTTCCTCTTTGCTGCCAAGGCTGCAGGCACACCATCCTGCGGTTCCTGCTGTGGTGATGCATGCTGCTGCGGCGATAGCTGTGATTGTGGTGATACCTGCGATTGCGATGTGGACGTAACTCCTGCTGCAAAGCCTGTCGTCACTCCTATGAAGAGCACCGTCTCCGCTCCCGTAAAGTCCATGCCGAAGAAAGCTCCGGCAAAGAAAGCTGCTCCGAAGAAGGCTCCTGCCAAGAAGGCAACGAGTCCGAAGAGTATCTAATACGAGATAAAACTGAAGAAAGCCTGTACGAGAGTATGGGCTTTTTTTATAGTTTCTAGCTTTCAGCTTTCAGGAATCAGGTTTTTTAAAAAGCCCGCAGCGAGTGCGGGCTTTTAGATTGTAAGGAGGATTAACCGACGATCTTATCGATGAGTCCGTACTCCAGTGCTTCCTGGGAGGAGAGGAACTTATCGCGCTCGGTATCGAGCTTCACCTGTTCCAAATTCTTTCCGGTGTGGTGGGCAATGAGTTCATTGAGCATGTTCTTCATCTTCACAATGTGCTCAGCGTGAATGGCAATATCGGTTGCCTGACCTTCGGTGCCACCAAGTGGCTGGTGGATCATGATTTCAGAGTGCTTCAGGGCGAAGCGCTTTCCTTTGGCGCCTCCCATCAGAATCACGGCACCGCCGGATGCAGCCATACCGAGACACACGGTCGAGACATCGGGCTTCACGTGTTCCATGGTGTCGTACATGGCGAGGGTCGAGGTGACCTGTCCACCCGGAGAGTTCACGTAGAGGGTGATGTCTTTCTTGGCATCTTCTTTTTCCAGGAAGAGCAGCTGGGCGATGATCGAGTTTGCGACATCATCATTGATCTGTGTCCCAAGGAAGATAATGCGCTCCTCCATGAGGCGGGAGTAGATGTCGTAGGC
>CAYRQG010000032.1:6191-10230 GCA_964426345.1 uncultured Candidatus Peribacteria bacterium | reverse complement strand
AGTGCGCCCCACTTTTCAATATCTTTCTCCTGACCGTAGGGTTCGTTGATTATTTTTAAAACGGGATCGATGACAGAACCGTTATGCGTCTGCACAAACTCCTGCAGGTGATGCATCGCACCCACCAGAAAATGATACCGATGATCCCCAAGCCCAATCAGTGCAACCGGCTTGCCATTCAGATTTACTGCGGCAGAGCGCTCCGTCAGAAGTGCGTGCATATGCGGATTGAGCATCCCCTCCACTCCCAGTGTATTCCAGCTGGCGGAAGCAAGAAGCAGTACATCGCCGCGCAGGAGGTCTTCAGGTTGTGCCAGTTCTGCACGCTGCTTTTCAATCTGCAGCGATGCATTCTTGCTCTGCAAAAACGCTATGAGCGTATCGACCACAAACTCGGTGTGGCCACTGGTAGAGGCGTAGATGATATGCAGAGAAGACACGGCCACCTTTATACACTGTTTATGTGTCGCAAACACGTCAAAAACGCTAGACGGCCGCAATCAAACATGGAGGAGAGAAGGGCATATATTGATGATTTTAACGATTTATGCTATAATATACATATGTCGCATCACACACAAACACAGTCAAAAATGTCTCCGGAAATGGGTACGGAGCAGGAAACCGAACAACTGGAACGCGATGTACTGCATCAGCAGACAGCCGATAAGCTGGCAAAACTGAAGAATCTGATTCGTCTGCAGACGCAATCAGCCTAACATCAAACATACATCTCTATGTCCCTCTTCTCCCCCGCACGCATCGCCGTGATTGGCGCCTCCTCCCAGGAAGGCAAAGTCGGTCATGATATTTTGAAAAATCTGCTCACGCAGGGGTACGCGGGAACTGTGTATCCGGTGAATGTGAAAGGCGGGGAAATTCTCGGTCAGAAAGTCTATACGTCCATCACAGAGATTGATGGCGCTATCGATTTGGCCGTGATTGTAATTCCAGCGGCCGTGGTTCCAGGAGCACTGAGAGAGTGCGGAGAGAAAGGTGTGCGATCTGTTGTCGTGATCAGTGCGGGCTTCAGCGAAGTCCATACCGATGACGGCAAAAAGCTGGAAGAGGAACTGGTAGCGATTGCAGCGCAGTACAAGATTCACCTGGTCGGTCCAAACTGTCTGGGGATTGTCCGTCCGGGAATCGGCATGAATGCATCGTTTGCAAAAGATCTGCCGCCTGTCGGAAATGTGGCTCTCATCAGCCAATCTGGTGCAACGGCAGTCGCGCTGATGGACCGTGCGCCGCAGGAAGGAATCGGCTTTTCGTTGATTGCATCGATTGGAAACAAAGCAGTGATGGATGAATGTGAATGGCTGGAATTGTGTGAGAACGATGAACAGACCGACGTGATCGCTTTCTATTTGGAGAGCATCAAAGACGGAAGAACATTCCGCGATAGTGCCGCGCGCGTCGCGCAGAAAAAGCCGATCGTGCTCCTCAAAGCCGGCGTCTCGAACCACGGAAAACAGGCTGCGGCATCGCACACGGGAGCCCTGGCCGGCAGTGATAGTGCCATTGATGCACTCTGTGCAGAAACAGGCATTCATCGTGCACATACGAGCGAAGAACTGTTTGATCTGCTCGCAGTCCTCAGTACGCAGCCGCCCCTTCTCAGCAATAACATTGGTATCATAACCAACGCCGGAGGCCCCGGTATTCTTGCCACCGATGCAGCAGAAAAAGCAGGTCTGGATCTGCCCGCACTTAGTGACAAAACTGCCGAACGTCTGATCCCGAAACTCCCCGCCAGCGCCTCCATCCATAACCCGATTGATGTGATTGGTGATGCAGCCGCCGACCGCTACGAAGCTGCAATTACCGCCTGCCGCGATGACGCAGCAATCGATGGACTGGTGGTAATCCTGACACCGCAGGTAATGACACCGTGTCTGGAGATTGCAAAGACCATTGTGAACGTGATGAAGACCGCTCCGCTCATGCCAGTCTGTGCCTGCTTCATGGGAGGCTCCAGCGTGAGCGAGGCAATCGCGTATTTGCGTTCACAGAAGATCCCCGTCTTCCCCACGCCGGAACGCGCAGTCGCGGCTATGACCGCTCTTCAGTTACCAGTTACCAGTTACCAGTTATCTGGAACAGAAATCAAAAAAGAAATTCCAAAACCTCATAACTCATTACTGATAACTCATAACTCGGCAGGTCTTCTCAATGAAGATGATACAAAGAATCTCTTCGCCCATTATAATCTCCCTCTCCCTAAACAGGCTCTCGCAAAAACAGCCGAAGAGGCAGTCGCACTCGCAGAAAAAATCGGGTACCCGGTGATCGCCAAAATCAGCTCCCCGCAGATTCTCCACAAGACGGATGTCGGTGGCGTGCGGGCAAATCTTCATACCAAAGAAGAAGTACTCACCGCCTTCCGCGACATTACCGCGAACATCAAAAAGAACGCCCCACAGGCAACCATCGATGGCATCCTGATCCAGCAATTCTTGCCCGTAGGCGATGAATTCATCATCGGCGCCACACGCGACGCAGCCTTTGGTCCGTTGATTATGGCCGGACTCGGAGGCATCTACACCGAACTCTTCCGCGACACGACGTTCCGCATTGCACCGGTCAACACGCAAACCGCATACAAAATGCTCACTGAACTGAAGGCCTGGAAGCTGCTCCTCGGTATGCGCGGCAAACCCATGCGCGATATCGATGCGCTCGCCACGGTGATTGAACGCGTGTCGGTGATGATGACAGAATGTCCGAATATCAAAGAGTTGGACCTGAACCCGGTGCTCGTCTTTGAAGACAGTGTGATTGTGGCGGATGCGAAGGTGGTGATTGAGTGATGCCTCCCGCCTGCCACCCAAGTTATGAGTTATGAGTTATGGGTTATGAGTTATGAGGGACGACGTACAGGTTTCAGCTTCTAGCTTTCAGCTTTCAGAAATCAAAAAAAGTTCCGCTTCACGATTGCTTCAGCAATCGTAATCGCTCGTGGCGTGGTGTCCGGCCACGGGGGGTGAGGGGGTCAGTGGGAATGCAATTGGCCGGACCGCATTTTTTGGTTCCTTTTTGGGGCAGGGCCAAAAAGGAACGCCCGTCCGGCGAGGACATACAAAGACTGTCTTTCTTCCTCCAACAGAATCCCGATTTTCTTTACTTTTCACCCCCCAACAACTTACTCTACAACCGTAAGGGTTCGGTTCACCGTACCCCACCCGCTTTGGCCACTTCCCCACATTCTTATGAAACTCAAGAAAATCCTCGAACGCTCCATTCAGCATGGTATTGATACCGATGCACGTGGACGCAAGTACATCGAAAAAATGCTCAAGAAAGAACTCGAACGCAGCAAGAAACTGACAGGCCGCGATAAAGAAATGTACGACGAGGAGCGTACCTGGAACCCCTATGCCGACTCCCGCATTCTCTGGGGAACCGGGAACGAAGAAATCCAGCGCATGATGGTGGGTATCGATATCGAAACACAGGAATTTTTGCTGGCTGATCGCTTGCGCGAAAAAGGCGAACGTATCGACTGCGTGATGATTCATCACCCGGAAGGACGCGCACTCGCGGATTTGGACAAGGTGATGCCGCTCCAGATTGACGTCTACGCTCAGGCCGGTGTGCCCGTAAACCACTCAGAAAACCTGCTCCGCCCACGTCAGGATCGTATCTGGCGCGCTATCCACGCCGATAACTTATTTCGCTCCGAGCGCGCTGCAGAACTCCTGAATATCCCCGCTATTGGTTGCCACACGATTACCGATAACCTTGTCTGGGCATACATTGAAAAGAACATCTGCAAGAAAAACTACGACGAATTGGGCGATGTGCTCGACGCACTCTACGAAATTGAGGAATACAAGTACTACGCAAAGAAAGGAAATCCCCCCATCATTGTGAACGGCTCCCGCAGCAGTCGCATTGGAAAACTGGTCGCCACAGAATTCACAGGTGGAACCAATGGACCGGAAGACCTGATTGCAAAACAATCACATGCAGGAGTGGGCACCATCCTCGCCATGCACTTTACGGAAAAAGAAGTGGAGCAGGGCAAGGAGCACGGTAT
>CAYRQG010000032.1:3324-6181 GCA_964426345.1 uncultured Candidatus Peribacteria bacterium | reverse complement strand
CCAGTGCAGCCACATGGCATCTGATGCATTGGGCGTGAACCTGCTCATCGATCTCCTGCAGAAGGAAGACAAGAAACTTGAAGTTCTTCCCGTCTCTGGCTTTATCCGTGTAAAGCGCAAAGCGTAATGCCCGGAATCTTTTCAATGATCGGCCAGTCCTGGACATTTGCCCGCAAGCAGCCTGTGCTGCTCCATGCGGGCTTCTGGCTGCTCTTCTTGCCGATGCTGATTATGAGCAGGCTCTCTGCCTATCTTGAATTTGCAGAGAAGGAGCACAACGCACAACTGGTAGGACCCGTCATCCTTTCGAGTATCTGCATCATTCTCCTGAGCATTGTGGTGATTTGGGGAACAGGCTGCATTCTCCTTGTAGGAAGCAGACTGCTGTCAGCTAAATCCGGTCGCAGCCGCTCATCGTTCTCTGCAGTGCGCGCAGAGGCCCGCGCCTTCATTGTGCCGCTGCTCCTCACCAATCTTCTCCGCGGACTCATCACCGTCCTGTGGGGCATCCTGCTGATTGTCCCGGGTATCATCTACGCACTGAACACCGTCTTCTACAGCATCATCGTGGTGGTGGAAGGAATTGGATACCGCCAGGCGCTGCGCAAAAGCTCTGCACTCCTGAAAGGTAAGCGCCTGCTCGCCTACTGGAACATTATCGCGCTCCTGTTTTTGCTCTACGCACCGGCCAGTATTGTGTCCGGCATTATCGAAAATTTCCCCGGCTCTGCCACCCCCATTCTATCCGATGTGATGAGTAACGCGCTCTACACCGTCTCCACCATCCTCTTCACTCTCAGTACGATTCTCCTCTATCAGTCTTTGATTCCAGCAACAAAACCGGTAACAGGTGGTGGGAAGAAGGCGGTGACGAAAAAGGTGGCGGCAAAGAAGAAAAAGTAACCTCACCCGGCCCGATGGGGGCCACCCTCTCCTACTCGCCCGCACGCCTAACTAGGAGAGGGATCCTATAGGGAAAAGAACGATCGTACACTAAAACACTTTTTATTTTGCCATAACTTTATACTGGCAAAATGGATGAGACACAGAAAAAGCGCAGGGCCCGAAAATTGAAATACGCACGACATTTGCGTCAGCGTATGACAAAAGCAGAAGCTATCCTTTGGAATGCACTCAGAAACAGAAAATGTGCAAATCTAAAATTCAGAAGGCAATCACCTCTCTTGTGGTTTATCCCTGATTTTGTCTGTATGGAGCATCGATTGATTATTGAAATCGACGGATCAATCCATGCTACACAAATAACATACGATCGGGAACGCGATGAGGAATTATCACATTTGGGCTATAGCATCATTCGTTTTACAAATGATCAAATAGTCTATGACCTACAAACATCTCTCGAAAGAATTATCCACGAATCCCAATCTAAAAATCGTTCCCTCTCCTAGAGGGCCAGCGGCGTAGGCAGGAGAGGGTGGCACGAAGTGCCGGGTGAGGTCCATTAAAATAAGGTACGAGGAAACGGCCGCTTTTGTAGTAAAAGCAGCCATTCCTGTTCGAGTGTGATTATTGCAGTAGTTAAGAGGCAATGCATTCGGAGCGTATCAATTGGACGCAATATTTTTCGTCGTCGTCATCTCCAAAGAGCAGATCGTCGGGATCTTCTATCAGGTCTCCATTGGAGTATCCCAACCACCCTACAATCCAATCGTCTCCGAGATAGCGAATGGTAATTGGTCTCGCGAAGGATTCCACTTCTTCAAGTTGCCCCTTGATTTCAGAAACAATCTCTTCGCCATCTTTGGCTGGCTTCTCGCTTTCATCAAAGCTTCCGAATTCGAGATAATCTCCGATGTGCAAAGGACCTTCATCAGTAAAAGCAGGAAGCCAGGAGACGTAGAAAACATCATCATTATCTCCACTCCATTCGACTTTCCTGCACCACTCTTTCCAACGGGATCGGATTTCCTCCCATGTGCCCACTCTGCTGACGCCGATGAAAGCATTGGGAAATGCCTGTGTAAGGCGCTCGAGTGTTGGCGGATCGGTGCATTGCAATAAAGCCTGCTGCGTGAATGCACAAGGGACGTCTGCAATAACATTTTCATTCCGACGCATGTTTTTTCCTCCAAAAGTGAGCAACAAAACCGACACTGTAAACGAACAGCGGCAGATAGTAGGCTTTTAGCGGGAAATGTCTAGTATCTATAACAAACAAAAAATCCGCATTCCCTCTCCTGGCATGGAGAAAGGGAGGGCAGGAGAGGGTGGCACGAAGTGCCGGGTGAGGTCCTCTTCAGTCTTATTTCGCAGCAGCAGCCACGATCTTTTCGAATACCTCTGGCTCGTGGATAGCGAGTTCGGAGAGGACTTTGCGATCGAGCTGGATGTTCTGCTTCTTGAGCTGATCAATGAAGACAGAGTACTTGCTTCCGGTCTGGCGAATAGCGGCGTTCAAACGGACAATCCACAGTGCGCGGAAGGTGCGCTTCTTCTTGCGGCGATCCATATATGCGTGCTGACCGGCCTTGATAACAGCTTCCTTGGCCTTCACAAAGGTATGACTGCGACCAGCTTCGTAACCCTTCGCGAGCTTACGAATCTTCTTGTGTCTGCGATGCCGGACGATACCACGTTTTACACGCATGAGATGGGAGAAAAAGTTTTAGATACCGGGGAGGAGGCCCTTGATAGCGGGCAGGTTTGTCGGATGGATAATCATTGTGCGGTTCAAACGCTTCTGGCGCTTGCTCTTCTGCTGGAGAAGGTGATTGCGGCTGTGACGCTTCATTGCGAGCTTTCCGGAGCCGGTTACACGAACCCGCTTCTTAGCGCCGCTGTGGGACTTCATTTTTGGCATAAAAAACCTGTGACGGGCTGGGAGTATAGGGAA
>CAYRQG010000032.1:0-3314 GCA_964426345.1 uncultured Candidatus Peribacteria bacterium | reverse complement strand
AATGTTTGAGACGATGCAAAGGAAAATTCAGGAAGGGAAGGAAGATGAAGGGCGAGGAAAGGGATTTCCCCGTTCCTTAAGGTATTCTTGACCTATTTGGCTTTTGGCCTCATAACCGCAATAAACTGGTTCCCCTGCGGCTTTATCTCTTGCTCCACTTCTGCAAAATCGACCAGATCGGCCATCAGTCCTTTCAGTTTCTGAATAGCGTAATCTTTATTCGTGAGCTCGCGACCGCGGAGGCGCACGGAAAACTTCACCATGTGGCGTTCTGCCAGGAAATCCTTGGCCTGATCCACCAAACGATCAAGATCGTGCTTTTCTGTGCGGAAGCCGAACCGGAGCATTTTCGTTTCTGATTGCTTGCTGTTGGCCTTCTGCTTCTTCTCCTTTTTCTGGATCTGATACAGATAATGTCCAAAATCACCAATCTTCACGACGGGCGGGACTGCTTTGGGCGATACTTCAATCAGATCCATCTCGGCAGTCTTGGCACGCTCCAGAGCCTCGGCAATGGTCATTGTTTCCGTTTCGCCTTCATCGCTGATAAGCATAACGGTGGGCGATGTAATCTGCGCATTCATGCGCGGGCGCTTTTCCAGCTTCTGCTGGCGGCCATGGGAAAATCGTTGTCTCAGAAAATGAAGGGGGAAAATTGCGCTTGATCTACGCAAAAGAACCACTGCGGTCAAGAAAACAAAGCAGAATCCACCTTGGCCACGTCGGTCCCATCGGTCACCTTGGAAACGTAGGTCACTTCTGTCGTCCATAGACTTCCCACGTCACTGCAATGTGATACGTCGTGTCCCCTGTCTGCCGCAGAGCGCTCTTCACCGGAATCAGAAAACGAAGCGGCCAGAGTTTTTGCGTCTGCAGTGCATGACCAAGCGGACTATTCAAAAGCTGCGATGCGCTTGCAAGATCGGACTGGGCGATCAGTTCTTTGAGAGACACTGCAAAGGAATCGGACGTAAAGGACTTGAGGAGATTGTTTTGTACTTCGGCCGGCTGCGCGGCATAGGTGAGAAGATCGGTCGAAAGGAATGTTTCGAGCGCTGTGATTGCTGCGGGATTTTCCTGTTCAGTTAACTGCAGGAGCAGATGCTGCTGTTCGGATGTGAGGACATCGCCAATAGTGAGGTACCCGGAAAGTTTCTGGAAGAGGAAGAGGGCCTGCACACCTTCGAGTGTCATATCGGCTTCGAAGCTAACCGGCACTTTTGTGAGTGCAGCTCCGGACAGAGACACGGGTTCTGCGTTTCCCACCTGGACCGCAGAGAGATTTTTCAACATGCCTGTGCGCTTGAGTTCTGTTGTGAAGGTATCGATTGTTGCCAGCAAGCGATCGAGTCCGCTCGTATCCGGCAGCACATACATATGGAGCATTTCCGCACTGGAATCCCCTGCCACACTTGCCTGCATGGCTGCGGCATCGGACTGTTCCTTCAGGATACTGATGCGATGTTCCACTGCGGGCAATTCGAGAGCAGCCGGAAGCCCGACATCGCGCATCGCTTTTACATCCCCTGTATGCAGCGAGAGCATCTGGACTGAGAGACCCAAAAACATGGCCGAGAGCAGGAGTTGCACACGGACAGAAAGCCTGCGGACGGATGCGAGGGAGATCATTGTGGAGATGAGAGCGTGAAGCTCATGGTGAATGGCGAGTGGATACCGGTCGCATCGTCGATGCGTGTAAACGACGGACGCATGAGATCACTCACAAAGGGAAGTGCTTCGAGCGTGTCTACAAATGTTGCAAGGACTGTCATGCTGCGCGGGCCCACCCCACGGACATCACCGGAAAAAGAAACCATATTCGTATCGGTATCAATAGAGAGATGATCAATAGTGACTGCAGTCGGCGCATCCACCATATGACTGGCGGCATCAAGCAGGCGCGTACGGACAGCGAGTGCATCGGTCACGGTACGCTTTTCCTGGCGCAGGGCATCGTACGAAAGATCGGACGAGGGAAGCACCAGACGATTACGCTTCTGTTCCAGAGTGGCGAGTGTTGCCTTTTCCTGCGCTACGTAGGTCGCCATTTCTGTAGGCGAGAGCGTGACATTGGCCACAGCAAAACGCGTGAAGCGCGGGAGAATGCCGAACCACGAGATAAAGAGCAGAATGAAGAGTACTGCGGTAAAGAGCAAAAGAGGCAGCGCAATACGCTCCAGAATGCGATCCATGGACTCGCGGTGCACCGATGGGGATGTGGGTGTGAGCAACATGACTTTTCTAGATAGTATAGCAGAAAAGACGGATTGATGGCAGAGAGCAATAGTTGCAATAAAAATAGAATGTGTATTTATATATTATGAATAGACCTGCTGATTTTGGGCATTAAGATGAGATGCGGAGAACGGCGGATTCTTACAAAGATTTGAGACTGATTTTCCTTGCGTAAATACCCGTGTGCGCGCATTTTTCTCTACCGTCCTGATTGGATCTTTCATTGCACCGTGGAGTTATTCGTGCAGAGTTTTCTTCCAAAGAATGCTCTGCGTGGAGAATTTTCATGTCACGTTTTGACGAAACTCTAAACAACTAAGGAGAGTGCGATGCGGGCTTCCAATATTCTTCTCATCTTTATGGCAATGATACTGTATGGAGTGCAAAACACGTTGCAGGGCAGATTTTTCTCGAAAGTGAATCCGTTCAGCATCATGGTGGTTATGTACTTACCCATGATGTGCGCATCGTTCCTGGTACTATGGTGGATGGGCCAAACTCGTCTTCATCTTCAATGGGATTCATTTTGGGGAACGCTTTCAGTCATTTTATGTGTTGCCAGTGGTGCGTGTCTGTGGAAAGCATGTGGAGGCATATGGGTATTACCTGCTCTTACACCTCGGGAAATGCAGGGCATATGCATGGCTGCATGTGTGCTTTTTATGGCCAATGTATGTTGTTTCTATGGCTACAGCGCAGGCGCAACAGTAGAAGTTGTTACAACAGCAACGCTCCTGATGCCTATTTCGTCCGCTGTTTTCAAGATGATCATGCGATGGGGACAGCAACCCGATAGCTACATAGCTATTGCATGGCTTTTGGGAGCAGTGATTCTGTACCTCCTGTATCTATCGGAAAGCAAAAATCTCGTGACATGAGACACTCCTCTCTTTTCTCCGTCCCGGCCTTTGCGCCGGGACGGGATGTTTTCAGATGATGACAAAAGAATGGCTATTCGTTATTCTTACGCCCTACTTCTCTTCACCCTTCCCTGTGGACGAACTTCTCATCAAGCTCCAGGAACTGCAGTCTGCAGTGAACACAGGATAGGACTCTCTTTGAGGCTCGTCCAGTTCCCG
>CAYRQG010000031.1:0-10321 GCA_964426345.1 uncultured Candidatus Peribacteria bacterium | reverse complement strand
TCCATGGACAACAGCGGTTTCCAGGAATTTGCCCTGTTTTTCCATGTCCGCAAACTGCTCTTCGGTCACAAAATGGTACAAATCCATGCTTTCTCCATCGCGACGGGCGCGGGTGGTTGCCGACTTCGGGAAATGGAAATCCGGGTGCATAGCCCGTAAACGCTTCAAAATGACACTTTTACCCACACCGCTGGGTCCGATAATTAGGACCAATTTGCCTGTTTGGGTTGTTTTCTGGCTTTCCATACGGGGATTCTACCCGATGAACTCCCCTTGTCCAAAAACGTTATTTTTGATACAATAAAGGGTTCCGTTCCTTACAAACCAAAGCCCCCAACGCAGGGAGAAGAAAGGAGTTCCAGACCACTCATAACTCATAACTCGTAACCCATAACTCATAACTGGTAACCCATAACTCTTCTCTCCTCCCTGCCTCGCGGACTGACCACCGCGTCTGTCTCTCCTAGTGAGGGACTACCTACAAACATAAACACACAATGCCCGCCCTGGCTTCGTAGGGGCACCAACAAACACAAACATACACGGGCCGATACGCCCATTACGTATCACCGTGGTAGGGGGTTCTGCAATTGGTCACTGCACACACCTTAGGCACACGCGTGCTTAAGAGCTCTTCCCCACTCCACTCCGCGCTCTCCTTATTGAGAGCATAGAGTGGAGTGGGGATTTTTATTGCATCAGCTTTTTCAAGATAAAGTGGCGCGGAATTGAAAATTGATAATGGAAAATTGAAAATTATTTTTAGGTATTCTCAATCCAGAAGCGCATCACGCTTTCACCATCAATCTCAATAATATCTTGGAGTTTGCCTGCGTTTTTTTCGATGACTCTACGCGAACCGATATTTTCTTTGTCGCATGTTAGAAGAACACGATCAATGCCGAGTTCTTTTGTTTTTAGTAAAGAGAGACGTAGTAATTCCGTGCCGTATCCTTGCTTCTGTTTGGATGGTCGGATGGAGTAGCCTATATGACCGCCACGCTGTTCCAGATACGGACTTAACTGATGTCTTATATTCACAATACCGATACATTCATTGTTCTCGACAAACCAATAAGTAGAACAAGGAACCCATCCATCCGGAAGATCAATGCCCTGTGCGTATTGCTGCATCTTTCCAATAGCAGAGGCGATGTCGGTAAAAGGAGTACCAATATTGAAGCCATGGATATAATCAGATTTGAACTCCGCAATCGCCTCTTCAAAGCTCACTGCATATGCCATGGATGGATCTACAAGTTCCATAGAATGTATCATATCACTCATTGTTCTCTAGATAAGCCAATTGGTACAAAAAAGAGATTCCACAAATTCTCAATTCTCAATTCTCAATTTTCAATTAAGATAGCTGTATGCCCCGCGCCAAAATCGCTGTCCTCTACGTAGGAGGTTCCATCGGGATGGTCCGCAATCAGAAGACCGGACGCATGGAGACACTCGAGTCGCTCGCAGAAATCCACCGGTTTCTCCCGGAGCTCCAGCGTGAAGTGGCGCTGCAGTTTTTCTCTGTGTCGAATATCGGTTCCTCGGAAGTCACGAGTAATGAATGGGTGGAAATTGCCGATCTGATTAAAAAACACTACGACGAATTTGAAGGTTTCGTGGTCATTCATGGAACAAACACCATGAGCTACACCGCAGCAGCACTCTCGTTTGCATTCCAGAACCTCAGCAAGCCGATCATCCTCACAGGTGCGCTCATGCCCATCGATGACCTCGCGAGTGATGGCCGCATGAATCTGATTTTTGCGATCCGCGCCGCAGAACTCGATATTGCCGAAGTCTGCATTGTGCTCGGTCCCACCATCCTGCGCGGTTGCCGCGCGGTGAAGGTGGAGCAGTCGATCTTGCAGACTTTCGAAAGCCCGCACTTCCCGGAGCTTGGACAATTCGGAACCAGCGTGCATCTGGAACCCTGGCGCACGGTGCGTCGGAAGCGGACACTGGAACCGGCGATTGGTTTCGATACCAATGTGCTCTCGCTCACGCTGCATCCCGGTATTCCCGCCGCTCAATTTGATGCTCTTCTTTCGGCCAGGCCCCACGGCATCATTATCCGCTCGTACGGACAGGGTATGCTGTCTGAGGAACTCTTCCCGTGGCTGCGCGAAGTGACCAAGCAGGGGATTCCGGTGGTGATTGCATCGCAAATGCTTCGCGGTCGTATTGATATGCATCTCTATGAAAAGCAATTATTCTTGGAAGAAATCGGCGTGATTTCCGGGCACGATATGACGTACGAATGTGCAGTGGTGAAACTGATGTGGGCACTGGCACACACAAAGAAGATCGACAAGATCCGCAGTATTATGGAAAAAGACCTCGTAGGGGAATTGAGTGTGAAAGCCTAACCCTTATTTGGATTCATCTTCCTCGTCTTCTTCAGCGCGCTTGTGTTCGTCCATCAGTTTTTTGCCGACAATCGAACCAATCGCACCGCCAATAATGAGTCCCGCAATCACGCGCTTCGCAATATGGTTGTTTTCCGCCTTCTTCTTTTTCTTGAATGGCCACATAGCTAGATTGTAGCACAAAGCAAAATTATTGCCATCAGACGAAGGCCAAAAAAACAAGATACAAGAGACAATCAATCTCGAAAAATATCAAAAAAATAATTCCAAACCTCATAACCCATAACTCATAACTCATAACCCGTCATCCGTCACTCATCCCACTCAATCTCCGGATACTGCTTCAGGTGTCCCAAAATCAGTTCCTCCAATTCCTGCAGGCGTTCTGGGGTGCGGGCTTCAATGCAGAGGGAAATACGCGGAGAGGTATTGCTGCCACGGATGCCAATCCACGCTCCATCACCAAAATCGATACGTGCACCATCGAGTGTTTCGACCGGATACTCCGTGGAAAAATGCTGGCTGATGTCGTTCACAATCCGGAACTTGTGTTCATCGGCAACAGTCGGACGGCGTTCGGGGGATTGGTACACAGGAGGGAATTCCGCAAAGAGTGCAGAGAGCGGTCCGCCGGATTGATGCAGAATGGAGAGTAGACGCAGTGCTGCGACGAGTGCGTCATCAAACCCAAAGTAGTTTTCTGCGCAGAAGAAGTGTCCGGACTGTTCACCGCCAAGCAGTGCCTGCGCATCGCGCATCGCGTGTTCGACAAACGAATGTCCCACTTTGCACATCACGGGCTTGCCACCCCAGCGCGAGATTTCACTATGGAGAATGCCGGAGTTGCTGACAGTAAAGACAACAGGTGCTCCCGGGAAGCGGGAGAGATGATCTTTGGCAAGCAGGAGGAGTAATTCATCGGCGTTGCGTATCATGCCTTTTTCATCCACTACACCCACACGATCGCCATCACCATCAAACGCGAGACCGATGTGTGCGTTGTGTTCAAGTACAGTCGTCTGCAGATCTTTCAGTGTGTCCCACTTGCTGGGATCAGCCGCGTGATTCGGGAAGGTGCCATCGGGTTCGGTGTAGAGCTCGGTGGCCGTGGCGCCCACGGCACGCAGGGCAGCGCAGTAGACGGGCCCGGCAACACCGTTGCCGCTATCCACCACAATCGAGAGCCCTTCTGCAACCTGCGGGAAGTGTGCACGCAGATAATCCAGGTACGGTGGAATGGCATCGCGGCTGGAAGCGGACCCTTCTCCATGGAGCAGGCGTCCTTCCTCTATGCGCACGCGCAGTCGCTGTAAATCCTCACCGGAGAATGCATCGGCATTGGCGGTAGAGAGCTTGAGTCCGTTATCGTCTTTGGGGTTGTGGCTGGCTGTTACCTGCACGCCGCCATCCAGGTGCTGGGTGCAAATGGTAAAGTAGTTCACGGGGCTGGGGGTCTGTCCGATCAGCTCCACATGGCAGCCGCTCTCCACCAATCCTTCCACGAGTGCGCGTTCAAAATCCGGACCGTGTGTGCGGGCATCGCGTCCTACACAGACCACCGGCATCTCTTTGCCGGTACGTTCCCGCAGCTCACTGCCAAAGGCCTGGCCAATCAGTCTGCAGGCCTCGTCGGTCAGTTGTTCGTGTGCGCGTCCGCGGATGTCGTAGGCTCGGAAAATGCGTGGGTCAATCATGGGCCCAGAGTAGAGCAGAGGCGTTCGCTGTCCAACTCAAATCTCCCGTTATGAGGTGGTCGGACCTCCGGCCAAGCTCAGAACAAAGCTGACAACAATGTAACTGATGAGAATCACGAACAGTCCCGTCAATGCGCGGAAAATAAGCCCCTTCGATTTGCTGTACTCGTCGTCATGGCCCAGATTCACGATCATGCGGATTCCTGCGTAGATGACAATCACCACAGCCAGGAGCGCAAGGAATACGAGCAGATTTGCCACAATCACACTGATGGTCGAGATGATTGCTGCAGCATTTCCAGTGGCTCCTCCCGATTCTCCAAGCGGCTGCAAATCAACGATACCCAGGGTGAGTTTCACTGCGGGGAGCAGAGAAAGCATGATGATACCACTTGCGACACCGAAGATCGTCTGGCGCATGTTTGTGACCCCTTCTTCTTTTCCGAAACTCGAAATGGCACGCAGGACGCTGAGGATAATGATGAGCGTTCCCAGTGCGGCCACTGTTACCAGAGCCCAGTTCACAATGCCATAGACCAGTGTATTCAAAACACCCTGACCGCCATTCAGAATACCGCCCGTTGCTCCATTGAAGGTATCTCCATAGAAACCCTTCACGAGTACCTGGCTGATATACACCAGCATGATTCCAAGGAGAGTGGATGCAATCGTGCGCTTGGCACGGCTGAGCTTGTCCTCTTCCTGACTGATGACCAAACTGAATCCGGCACGTACAACGAGGAAAATACCAATCGGCAGAATCATTGCCCATACCACTTCCACAATTTTTCCGGCAATACCCGGGGCACTGTCGCCGTAGCCGAGTCCCGTAAAACTGGTGACGAGTCCCGCACCCACCTGCTGGATTGTGCCACCAATGCCTGCCGCATGCGCGGTGGCTGGCAGGAAAGCAGTCTGGATGAGGCCGGCGAGGAAGGGGAGGAGTGTCATCAATGCAGGGTAAGGCCGGTGGGATTGATTCCCATCACGAACGCAATGATCGTGTAGGTACAGAGCATCACAATCAGTCCGATCACGGTGGTAAAAATTGTTTTCTTGGCGCGGTCCTTCAGTCCTTCATCGGTGGAAACAATCAGGAAAATACCGGCAACAATCATGGCAAGAATGGCAAGTCCGCCAATGATCACCATCAGGAAGTTTGCGATGCCGATCATCTGCACTGCAAGATCTGCCGATCCGCCGTTTCCTCCGCCCTGACAGTTCGCATAGCCGCTTGTCGGCATGAAATCGCTCACCAGCGGTACGGCAAGTGTGATGACTGCCACACCAATCAACGTGTGCAGGAAGCGTTTCTTCTGTGCTTCAATTTCCGACTCCTGTCCCTGCAGCACAATGAGACGGATACCCTGATACACCACGACTCCTGTCACAGCCGTTCCCACCATGATACGCAGGAAGTGCACCACTTTTCCGAGTGTGGTATCGACGGTACAGGTATCCACCAATGCCGATGTCGTCGTCGCATTTTGTCCAACGGTCTGCACAATAAAACTTGCCAGTGTCACAATCGCGCAGCCTGCAATGCCATACGTATAGGCACTCTTCACTTCGCTGATGGTGCTCTCTTCCGAGCTTTCCATCATAAGGCGTACGCCATACTGCAGGAACATCAGAATAGCGGCGGCAAGGAACACAATGCGCGCGCCATCAAATAGTTTTGTTTCAATGAACGTCGCAGCTCCTGTTACTCCTCCCCCTGTACAGTAGAGCCCGAGAACCGGAACGGTGCTGCAGACATTACTGTTCAGAGTCGTCGGCGCATCTAGGGGTACCATGGATGCAATTTCCGGGAGCAAAAGGGTCAGAAGCCCGGTGCCGATGGCGAGTCCACGGAGGTAGTGCATACGTCAACAGGTTCAGTACAGGTAAATCCATTTATTATAGCAGAAACAGCGTTTTGCTGCAATATAGGGAAATGACCGTCAAAAAGCCTTTATGGACGGTATTTTCCAATCCAAAACAGCAATAAACGGCGATTTTCTAGAAGAGAGCAGCGAAAAGCGGTACGCTGGCAGCATGCAAACATTCTCTACGTCTTCATCCCGTCCCCTTACACTCAGTCCCTCCACCGAAGCCCAAGTGTATCTGCTGCTTGGTGTTGCCATGGCTCTTACGGTCGTTGGGGTCCTTGCCGGTTTCCAGGCACTGTCCCTTGTGGGTTCACCGCTTCTCATCATCTGTGTGATTGCAGAACTGGCAATTATTCTGAGTGCCGGCTTGTGGGTGAATCTTCGTCCGCTCAACTACGTACTCTTCGGGCTCTTTCCCTTGCTCTCCGGATTCACTTTTACGCCCTATATTGTCACTATTCTGGCTGCCTACGTGAATGGCGCATCCATTCTCCTCAATGCTCTCCTGAGCACTGCTCTCATGGGAGTTGCTGCTGCTGTCTTTGCCAAAACAACAGGTATCAATCTTTCCGGATTCAGCCGCACGCTGCTTTTTGCACTACTGGGACTCGTTGCATTCGGGGTCCTTCAAATCTTCTTCCCGGCCCTCCGGGTGCCACAGGCTGAAATGATGCTCTCCGGCCTTGGCATAATCATTTTCGCGGCCTTTACTGCGTACGATTTGCAGCGGATTCAGACAGCAGGGCGAGCGGGTGCAAATCCCTTTATGCTGGCTATTAGCCTCTATTTGGACATTTTTAACCTGTTTTTGTACATCGTCCGCTTTATGTTGGCGATATCCGGAGAACGGCGTTAAAAGGGCAGAATGGTTTCCTTTGGCTTTAGCGCCAGAATCCAGAATTCGGTCCTAAAATGCCCTTTACAGGTTTCTTTTCAATCTCTACTCTAGGCGAACCTTATGGCAAAGCGTCCTACACCAAAGAAGAAGAGAGCTCGCCGCGCAACCCGCATGCAGCACTCTCACTACATCTCCCTCGAGGTGGCCCGTTTGCGCGAACGTCAGAACTCGCCGTATAGCACACTCGCTGAGCCGAAGAATGCCGGTGACAAAGCTCTGAAGAGCATCACACGCATTAAGGCCTAATCTCGGGTTCGGGTTTGGGTTCGGCTTTCCTTCCTTCATCCATCATGGCTCGCAGACGACATCTCTCACGAATCGCTGTCATGCAGGCCCTCTTTGAGCGTGAACAACGCCCCGATATTGATGCCGCACAGTCCCTGGCCCTCAACGAAGAGGAGTTGGGAGATATTGATACGGAATTTGCAGAAGCGCTCCTGACCGGTGTTCTGGAGCATTTTGATGAGCTCTGTATTGCTATTCAGGAGCATGCCCCCGGATGGACGCTGGAACGTATGGACCCGGTCTCCCGTTGCGTTCTCTGTATGGGTGCGTACGAAATGATGTTTTCCAAAGAGGCGCCGGCTGCAGTGATCATCAACGAAGCAATCGAAATCGCCAAAGAGTTTGGAACCGATGAATCCGGTAAGTTTGTGAACGGTGTGCTCAATGCGATGATCGAAAAATAAATCCTCTCTAGCCCGGGACTACGGGCTCACTCTATACTCAGGTCCATGAACTCTCCGACCAATTACCTCGCACTCGAAAAAACAATCGACTTTCATTTTCGCAATCGCGAACTACTCGTGCAATCACTCACGCATAGAAGTGCTGTACGCGAGAGCAAGAGAATCGGACACAACGAGCGTCTGGAATTTTTGGGCGATGCCGTGCTGGAACTTGCTGCCACAGAGTATCTGTACCATCTCTCGGAGAAGCCCGAAGGTGAACTCACCAACTGGCGTTCGGCTCTCGTGCAGCGTGAACACCTGGCCGCAGTGGCACGCGATCTGCAGCTGGGGCTCTATCTGATGATCAGCCGCGGTGAAGAAGCCAGCGGAGGCCGCGATCGTCCCTCGACCCTTGCAAATGCTGTAGAAGCGCTTATTGGAGCCATTTATTTGGATAAGGGTTTCGAGGCTGCGAAAGAATTCTGCTACAAATTCATCCTCCGCAGACTGGAAGGACTGCTCGCCGCCGGCAAAGACCGCGACGAAAAAAGCGTCTTCCAGGAACGCGCGCAGGAGAAGTACGGCATCACGCCGCACTACGAAACAGTGGATGCAGTGGGACCGGATCACAATAAAGACTTCACCTGTGCCGTCTACATTGGCGAGGAGAAGGTGGCTGAAGGAAAGGGGAATAGTAAGCAGCGGGCGGAGCAGGCTGCGGCGAAGGCGGGGATTAAGGCGAAGGGGTGGAAATAATATTGATTTGCCTCACCCGCCCCGTGCGCGGGGCACCCTCTCCAAGCCCCAACCACACGCCACTGGAGAGGGACGAATTTATTCATTGTTTTTACAACAAAAAAAACAAACATTCCCCTCTCCGGAGGGCACGTGGTCGGCTCGGAGAGGGGTTAGGGGTGAGGCAGAAACAATCTATATTCCTCCAACGTCGCCTTCACCGGTTCAAACAAATTCTCCGGCAAGCTATCCAACGAGAACCACTGCCACTCATCCCAGTCGTCAGAAGCCTTTTGCGGATTAATGGCATCATCAATAGTCACGAGACATCCAATCCCAATGTAATGATTCCCGAAGGCGAAATTTTCATGTGTCCCCAATACAGTCATAGATAGCAATATTGCATCGAAGAGATCAGCAAGATTTCGCTTCACAGCAGTCTCAAAAGTCTCGCCAAACTGGATATCATTCCCAGGTAATCCCCATAACTTTTCCTCTCCCTGGAGCCATTTTTCTGAGGGCATACCCAAAAGGATCTTGCCATCTTTAACAATAAGAATATCAACGTTCACGTGTGGAATTGCGTTCATATCCTAAAAGCTGAAAGCTAGAAGCTCGATTACTTCATCTTAATCTCAATATCCACGCCGCTCGGGAGGGACAGAGACTGAAGAGATTCAACGGTCTTGAAGGTTGTCTCGGTAAGATCGATCAAACGGCGGTGTGTACGCATTTCGTACTGATCGCGGGCGTTCTTGTGCACGAAGGTCGACTTGTTGACGGTAAACTTGCGGATGTAGGTCGGCAAGGGGATTGGGCCATGTACAATAGCGCCGCTGCGTTCTGCAGTGTCGATAATCTTGGCTGCGGCTTCGTCCAGCACGCGGTGGTCAAAGGCGCTCAGGCGGATGCGGATACCGGAAATGCCGTCAGCCTTCTTTTTAGTTTCCTTCGGCGTATCTGCCGTCGATTTTGAAGCTCCCTTTTTAGCGGGAACCTTTTTTTCGACATCTTTGGAGGTGGACTTGGCAGTCATAGGCCTGGAAGGAAAAGAACGGGGATAAGGGGGTTATTTTCTTGGAGAGGGGGGCAATCTAGCCCCCCTCATCCGAGTTTGCAAGCTTATTTTACAATCTTGGTCACAACGCCGGCTCCGACGGTGCGTCCTCCTTCGCGGATAGCGAAGCGGGAACCTTCTTCGAGAGCGACTGGAGCGCCCAGGGAGACCGTGAATTTGACGTTATCACCCGGCATAACCATTTCTACGTTCTCAGCGAGTGTCACAGCTCCGGTTACGTCCGTTGTGCGGATGTAGAACTGAGGCTTGTAACCCTTGAAGAACGGTGTGTGGCGTCCGCCTTCCTCTTTGGTGAGGATATAGACCTCGGATTCGAAGTCTGTGTGAGGCTTGATGGAACCTGGCTTAGCCAGAACCTGGCCGCGCTCGATGTCCTCGCGCTCAATACCGCGCATCAGGATACCGACGTTATCTCCAGCCATTCCCTGATCCAACAGCTTGTGGAACATTTCCACACCTGTACAGACAGTCTTCTTGGTCTCGTGGATACCCACAATTTCGAGTTCATCGTTGATATTGACGACTCCCTGCTCAATACGGCCTGTAGCCACTGTTCCGCGTCCCTTAATGGAGAACACGTCTTCAACGGACATCAGGAACGGCTTATCGAGCGCGCGCTGAGGATCCGGGATGTAGGAATCGAGGGTATCGAGGAGTTCCTTGAGCTTTCCAATAGCCTCAGCATCGCCTTCCACTGCCTTGAGAGCAGAGCCGCGGATGATGGGGGTCTTGTCGCCCGGGAAACCGTTCTTTGTGAGCAGTTCGCGGATTTCCTCTTCCACAAGCTCGATGAGCTCAGGATCCTTCACCATGTCGCACTTGTTGAGGAAGATGACGATATACGGCACGTTCACCTGACGAGCGAGCAGAACGTGTTCACGTGTCTGGGGCATTGGTCCGTCGGCTGCGGAGACCACGAGGATGGCACCATCCATCTGGGCGGCACCAGTGATCATGTTCTTGACGTAGTCGGCGTGTCCAGGACAGTCCACGTGTGCGTAG
>CAYRQG010000030.1:0-10732 GCA_964426345.1 uncultured Candidatus Peribacteria bacterium | reverse complement strand
CACTCCAGGACGGGATTAATCATGCACTGGCCAGTGGCTGCACGGAGGAAGAAGTTCTGAACGCATGGGGACAAATGATCGACATGCGCGAGAAGGAAGGATTTTTAACATGCGTCATCCTCGGGTGGTGCGAAGGTGCCAAAGAAACTCTGCTAACGGTCAATGGCAAATCTGTGAAGACAGTGCTCGAACCCGTTACCAGAAAGCGCCTGCTCTACGAGCTGAAGGATACTCTTGTGAACGGGTGCTGGGAGGACTGGAGAATGCAGGACGGTATTCGTCTGCAAGACCTGCAGTACAACATTGCCCTCGTTGGTAAGCTGATACGGCTTACGGATTGCAATTGGAGATGGAGCTCTGAGGTCAAGGAAGAAGTGGAAGAGATGTTCGTTACCTGCTTCGCTGCGGGGCGAGCGTCAATTGCAGCAAATGTCCTGTCGCTGTTCGGCGGAGAGTTTAGGCTCTGGAGCGATATGGATAGAGGTTCCTATACACCCTGTCTTCAGCGGTTATTACGAGGAGCGCAGGCGCTAGCCGAAGAAAAGGTTCAGTTCGGCATTGCATCGGCTATTGCCGAACATCTCAAAGATTTCGACAATGCTGATCGTTTGCGAACTATTGCACGCAAACAAAATCAACCAGTGACGTTAAGCTTCGGCTTCTGCGTTCCATTCAAGAAATAACTTATAAACAAGGCTGAAACCCCTTTCGGTTGCCCTCTATTCTGTAATGGAATAGAGGGTTTTTCTGTGATTCAATTGTAAAATTCGCTATACTGGGTACCCATGTTTACCGGAATAATCGAAGCAACGGCACATGTTTTGGAAAGCGCCAATGGCAAGCTCATCCTCGGGCGTCCGGCTATATTTGATGATATCAAACTGGGTGCGAGCATCGCAGTCTCCGGTGTATGTCTGAGTGTTGTGGCATTCGATGACACGTCGATGCGCTTTGATGTGATTGCAGAAACGATGCGCAAGACGAAGTTGGGTGATCTGAAGATTGGGGATGCGGTGAATGTGGAGCGTGCCATGAAAGCGAGTGATCGTTTCGAAGGACACATTGTGCAGGGGCATGTTGAGGGGACGGCGATCATGAAAGAGATGAATGCGCAGCATGAACTCACGATTGAACTCTCTGCTGATCTGATTCCGTTTATTATTCCCAAGGGATCGATCACGATTGATGGTGTGTCGTTGACCGTCGCAAAAATCGAAGGAGTACTTTGCACTGTCGCTCTTATTCCGCACACACTCTCGATCACGACACTCGGATCGTTAAAAATGGGAGATCGTATCAACATTGAAACCGATATTCTCGGAAGCTATGTCCTCTCTTCCCAGTCCCGCTCATGAAAAAAGAACAGACGCTCTCGTATCCACAGGCCGTCGATAAAAATTGGCGCATCGGCATTGTGGCATCGTCGTATTACAAAGATGAAATTGATGCACTGATTGCAGGTGCTACAGAGACGCTGATCGATGCAGGCATTGATCCCGCAAATATCACCGTGCACCAGGCACCGGGTTCTTTTGAAATTCCACTGATTGGCGCAGCGCTTGCCGAAGAAGAAAAAGTCGACGCGCTGATGGGCTTTGGCATTATTGTGGAGGGTGATACACACCACGCACGACTTCTGGCTGAAGCAACGACAAACGGCATCATGGAAACACAACTCACGTATCACATCCCGTTTGCCTTTGAAGTGCTCTACGTGAATAAGCTTGAAGACGCACAGGAACGCTCTATTGGCCCCTCCAACAAAGGAATCGAAGCAGCACTTGCCGTGTTGCATACACTTGCAGCTCTGAAAGAAATCAAGCAATAATTCCAATTCCCGTTATTCGGTTATTCCATTACTCCGTTACTCGCATGTCATTCGCAACAATCACAACGGCCCTCGAAGAACTCCGCAAAGGGAAGATGATTATTGTGGTGGATGATGAAGACCGTGAAAACGAGGGAGACCTCGTCATGGCAGGTGAGTTCATTACAGAAGAACAAATGGCATTCATTATCCGTCATACGGGCGGTGTGGTGTGTGCCACCCTCAGCCATGCAATCGCCGAAAAGTTGCAGCTCCCGATCATGGTTGAAAATAATACATCCAGACACAGCACGCCCTATACGGTGAGCGTGGATGCAAACGAAGGAACGAGCACGGGCATCTCTGCAGCGGATCGCGCACAGACCATGCGCGTCCTAGCATCTCCTGAAACCCAGCCGGAAGACCTGCATCGCCCGGGGCACATTTTTCCGCTGCGTGCGAAGAATGGCGGCGTCCTGGTGCGAGCCGGACACACGGAAGCGAGCGTGGATCTCTGTCGCATGGCAGGACTGCGCGAGGTGGGTGTCATCAGCGAACTCATGCATGAAAATGGCACCATGATGCGGCGCCCGGCAATTGATGCGTTTGCAAAAGAACATAACCTGATTGTGGTCACGATTGCTGATCTCATTGCATACCGCCGCCAGCATGAAGAGCTGGTGCATTTTGTATCCGAAGCAAATCTGGAGACGCGTACCGGAGAATGGAAACTGAAAGTGTTTGTCGATACTGTGCATGGCGCGGAACATGTGGCGCTTATAAAAGGAACAATCGATCAAGCGAAGCCAACCCTCGTTCGCGTGCACTCCGAATGCCTGACCGGGGATGTCGTTGGTTCGCTGCACTGTGATTGGGGCGAACAGCTGCATGCAGCTATGCAGTACATCGAAAAAGAGGGCAGCGGCATCATTGTCTACATGCGACAGGAAGGCCGCGGTATTGGCCTCGCCAACAAAATGAAAGCATACGATCTGCAGGAAAAAGAAGGACTGGATACCGTGGATGCCAATCTGAAACTCGGCTTCCCCGCAGACCTGCGCGAGTATGGAATCGGCGCACAGATTCTTTCCGATCTCGGCGTGCGTTCCATGCGTCTCCTCACCAATAACCCGAAAAAGATTTCGGGCCTGGAGGGATTTGGTCTGGAAGTGACCGAACAGTTACCCATCGAAATTACACCGGTTTCCGACAAGCAGAAAAAATATCTGCACACGAAAAAGACACGGATGGGGCATTTGTTGGATTTGGAATCGTAAAGCCGGCCCCTCTGTTTTGATGCAGAGGAGCCACAAGCTTCAGCCGTTATTTGACCAGTACTTTCTGGCGTCTCGTCGGTTGTCTTCTTTCCACATGGCATACTCATGCCAGATGGCGATAGTGCCGATGACGCAGCACAGAAAGATGAGCAACCCTGTTTGGCCGCCGAGGCCGAGTCCTCTTCCGATATCTTCGCGCAATGGATGCGCCAGTCCTTCATCGATATCTTTCAATATCGGCCAGATTGGAATCGGGAAGAGCACTGCGCTGAACGTCCAGTTCAGCCAGAATGTCAGATTTGGATGCAACCGCATCCATAATCCAACGTAACCAACTGGAAGCTCTCTACCGGCTGGAGGCATTGACATAAAATATGCCAGTATCGGGGCCCAAAAGAAGCCAATACGCGCTGGTTCTAAGCCATCCGCTCCGGTCTCTGCCAGGAGGCTAAAGGCTATAAAGTGTAATAAAAATGCTACCCATAAGTGGTCCGATAGGACCCCGAACGGTTGGAACCGGGGCTCCTTTTCGAGCATCTTTTTGCACTTAGCGAACCAAATGTCCCATTTGTATCCAGAATACGGATATGAATCGCCAAACATGTAAAACTCGCTTTCTGTAAAAGAACGGAGAAACGTGACTGAAACTTATTATTTATAATAAAATATATATTAAATAAGTCAATAACAGACTCAAGACGCTCTACCCGTTAATTCCACTTCTATATCTGCCATTTGCGCTACATGGAACATTCTCCAGGTTTTCTCTCCTCCTTCCACAAGAAGAGTTGTGATGCCATGGAAATCTCCTTCCGATGCCAATAACGCTTCCCAAAGATCTTTCCATATAAATCCCTCCGTGTCCGACGCAACGGAGAAAATATGGACCCCATTTTTTCTTAGGACATCGACAGCTGACTGATGCTCTGGATTTACAATAAGAATAGTTGATGCTGCATGATCATCGGTCACAACTTTTGCATCATGCGGCATGCGCCCGTGAGGGTCCAATACAATGCGCCACGGATGATAGTCTGGTTGATTACTGAGACGCGCATCGAGAGTTGGGTTGTCGTTGATGACTGTCTGCACGCCGACAAGTATTGCGTCGTGCCGCGCGCGTAAAAAGGTATGCGACCAGATATTCTGCTCCGGTGAAGTAATCGCAAGCGGCGATCCATCAGCATTCGCAATCCGGCCATCGCCAGTCTTCGCCATTTTAGCTGTAATCCAGGGGCGATTCTTCGTGCGCACAGACACAAATCCCCTGTTGAACCATTCGCATTCTGCACGCAGCACCGGACCCTCAACCGTCACTCCGTTTTGTCGAAGCAGAGCAATCCCCTCCCCACTCACACGCATATCAGGATCTACCATTCCAATGACAACATGCTTGATACTACGTTCGATGATGATATCCGTACACGGCGGCGTTTTTCCTGTATGACAGCACGGTTCCAGGTTCACATAGAGCACATCATCGGGCTGGATTTCGCCGGTGAATGATTCCAGCAGCGCGCGTTCCGCATGATTTTTTCCAAATGCATGATGATAGCCTTCTGCGATGATGTTTCCATTACGCACAAGGACCGATCCGACCAGTGCTCCATTTCCAACAGCACGCCGTCCAAGAGCAGCAAGCTCCAGACAGCGATGCATGGCTTCTGTGTGATCCATGTTATTTATCGAGATATTTCTGCAATGCAGATTTTTTAACAGGTGCGTTTATTTTCGTTTGCGCGTCAGACGACCCATCCGAACCGGATGTGTCTACAGGTGCATTCAATTTTTTCATTCCTACTTTCATCCGGTGATGCCGGTGTGTGTGCAAAATCTGCCGGTAGCCTCCTTCACCGTTTTCCAGAAAATGTGCCACGCGTGTGACGGTCGTGGTGCTGGCGCCGGTTTGTGCGGCCACCTGGCGGTAGCTCAGCCCCTTGCTGAGCAGCTTTGCCACCTCGAGGCGCTCGCCCATTGCCTGCAATTCGCTGAGTGTTGCAATATCGCGCAGGAAATTGGCGATATCTTCTTCGTTTTTGCAGGATTTGAAGGCGCTACACAAGGATTTGAACCAGGGTTCTTTGCGCCAGCTGTCTTCGGTGAAACGTCGCTTCATATAGTCACTCTAGGGCAGAGACCGGAAGGGGGGCAATGTTTTCGCTTGGTGACACACATTTTGGTATGGGATAATCATATTTTGCAGAGAATTGGCATTTTACGCTATCTCCTCTTGTTTGTATTATAAGACAACTTATTGCTAAATAAGCAATATTAATGTATAATAATATGAATGAACAAACACACATATATCACACAGGATTTGATCAAAGAGCATATCCGTTACTTCGGATTCGGCCTGATCATGGGGATGATGCTTCAGACAATCGCACCATCCACGCCCCATCAGGCATGGCTGCTTCGTCCTGTGGCTGTGAGTGTGTCGCGCAGCAGTTCTGCATCGGTATCCAGTGCTGCTCAAACCTCCCGTCAGAAACGTATCGCTCTGCGCATCAAGCGTCAGATGCTCGTGGAATCGGCAAAGAAGCAGGGGTATCGCGCCTATATTGTGGCTGATGCCTCTCTTCACCAGGCAGCGCCGCTTGCGAACGAAGTGGGAAGCGCCTCTCTGCCGTCTCCTTCTTCGAAAGTGTCGATGGGAAGTACGGAGTTCCAGGCAGTCTCTTCCTCAATCAGCAGCCTCTCTGTGGCATCGTCTCTCACATCGAAAGTAACGCCAACGGTCACCATCGGCTTCCCGGCTTTCACGCGTTCCGTCTTTCCGGTCAGCAAAGTGCCAAACTGGGGGAATATGCACACACCCCGGGAATGGAACCGCACCTACAAGGAAATGACAGATGCGGACTTTGTAGCAATCCCCTCCTACGACCTCAAGACACTCACCACCCCCATGTCCAGCTTCACCCGTGATTCCTCTCCGGGAGCTATTGCCGCTGTTACCGAAAAACTCTTCTACTCCACCCGCTACTTTGGCGAATACGATCTTGATGCCGGCGAATGGAGTGCCATTCACCCGGGTGTTGATCTGAAACGCCCCATGGGAACCCCCGTGGGCGCCATTGGCGGCGGACGCGTGCTGGATGTCACCCGCACACAGGCTCTGGGCCTGCATGTCCAGATTGAGCACAGACTGCAAACCGGCGAGATCTACGTGTCCATTTACGGGCATATGGATACCGTGGTTGTGAACGTGGGCGATACTGTCACTCCGGGCCAGATTATTGGCACAGTCGGCATGACCGGCAACACTTCCGCCCCGCACCTGCACCTGCAGATCGACCGCGGGGATGGTTCGGCTACACACACGCCGTACCAGCCTTCCACACTCCCCAGCAGCGCCGAAGCGGACACATACGTGGTGAATCCCATCACGTTCATCCAGGCGCATCACAACGACGATAAATAAAAAATCCCCCGCCGGGGCGAGGGACTTTTTCCACGTCGGTGGATGATTTACATGTTGGCTGCGTCTTTCACCAGAGCATAATTCGTAGGCAGGGTGACCTGCTTCGTCTTTGGGTTCCAGGTGAAGAAGATATCAAGGTCCGGGTGCGTCCACATGTTTCCTGTGTGATACGACGCACAGGTGCGCGGGCGTCCGTCACCGTCTTTGTCGGTGTTATTCTGGATATCCTTCAGCGTGACCTTGCCTGTAATACACTGATTCCAGGTCGCATTGGAGGAAACAGGGTAACCGGCGGCACTCACATGGAACTCAATCGGCGTGGCACTTACCTTTGTGACGGCTTTTGCCTCAGACGATCCGCAGAGGGAATCATCCTGCATGGCTTCCAGAATCTGGATTTCGCTGCGGTTCAGGTTGCCGGCAAGAACGGCGACTGCCCAGTTGACGAGTCCGACGCTCGGAGTCACCGGCAGTGCTTTCTTCAGGCTGCAGATAATATCAATCTCCTCACCCGTGAACGGAACGGTGGGGCCACCTCCGAATGCTCCGGGAGCGGTACCGCTGTTGCCGAAGAACTTATTGGTGATGTACTTGATCACTCCTGCCAGGATGTTTGTCCTGCTTCCGCGGTGTGAGCTGTTGCCATCATCGGCTACCGGTGTGGAGAGACCGAATGTCTGGATGGTTGGCTCAGAGCTGGTGGAGCTTCCTTCGGATGAAGGTGTGCTGCTCACAGAACTTTCGGAGCTTGCAGAAGAAGAGACAACAGGGTTGCTGCATCCTCCGGCAATGTTTGCCACTTCACCGGCTGTGAGTGCGCGGTTGTAGATACGGACATCGTCCATATTGCCATCCATAGACGGCTGCGGCAGATACTGTCCGAAGTACAGTGTGCTGTTTGCGGAGATATCACCGGTTGTTGCGGTGTTGGAACCAACCAGGACACCATCAACATAGGTATCAATTGTCAGGTCGTTTCCGGAACGGTGGTAGACACCCGTGATGTTGTGCCAGTTGCCATCAAGGACAAGAGCCGGCTTGGCGGCATCGTTATTCCCCATGGATCCGTATCCGAAGAAGTTCACCTGGTTCGTGTTGTACACGTAGAGTCCCCAACCCTTGAAGCCTGCGCTGAAGTTTCCGAGGATGGAGCGGTTTCCGGTGGTGGTCTTCACGAATGTGCTCACGGTAAAGTCCTGGGAACCGTAGTTGTAATCGGTGCTGTTTGTGACGTTCACAATGTCATCCGATCCATCGAAGTCGAGTCCGAACGGATTCGGGGTGATTCCCGGGGCACCGGATGCCCAGGCGGTTCCACCCTGAAGGGTGCCGTCGTGGCCAAGACCGGTCATATCGAATGTTGTAGTGCCTTCACCTTCGTTCATCGGCCAGTAACCGGTCAGACCGGAGGTTGTACAGGCGACAATTTCAGAAGAGGAAGATGCGGACGATGTGCTGCTTTCTTCGGAAGACTCAGAGGAGGCAACCGATGATGCAACTGATGATTCAGACGAAGCAGAGGATGCAGATGAAGCCGGTGTCGGCTCTCCGCCTTCACACAGACCGCCGCCGAGAGCAGCTACTTCGGAATCGCTGAGTGCTACATCGTAGACACGCACGTCATCAATCATGCCATCGAAGTACTGTTCAACAGTTGCTTCACCTGTCTGACCAATGAAGGTGTGTGCAGATGTCGTGATCGTTGTAACAGTTCCGTTGGTGATAGGCGTTGCGGAAGAATCAACTCCATCCACAAATACCTTCACGCTTGTTCCGTCCCAGCTTCCCACAACGTGGTGCCAGCCCGGTGTCAGAACAGTGGAATCCATACCATTGTAGACGCCTCCGTTTTCAACAAGGATGAAACGTACTTTGTTCTCGGCAGTCACGCGGAGCAGGTAACCAGGCTGATCCCACGTATTACCGTAGATTGCGTGGTTTTCAGAATCGAGTGCAGGGTTAATCCATGCAGAGATACTGAAGTGATCGGCAAGAGTGAAGTTGCCGACATTTGTACCAAGGTCAATGCTGTCGTCCGTTCCATCGAAGTCATAAGAACCGGCATTGGCAAAGGTGATAGGTGTTGCACCTGTCTGGCCGGATGCTGCACCGTTCACTGTTCCATCGTGGTTACCGGATGTGGAATCATTGGCGATTGTTGCCTCGGCAGATTCGTCGAGTGTCCAGTGACCAATCAGACGGGAGTCTTCAATGGTGCAGGCAACAGGACCCTCGGAGGACTCGCTGGAAGCACTGCTCATGGAAGAGGCAGAGGATGGCGGTACGTAATCTGCGTCATACGTGACGGCACACGTCTGTGGTGTTCCCGTGTGTCCATCGGCATCTTTCGGCGTGACCTGCACAACGTATGCACCTTCGGCAGGAATACCACCGTTCACGTGAGTCGTGGTGACATCTGTAGAGAATCCTGCTGCAGGACCACTGATGATTTCGTACTTGTAGCTGACGCTTGGATCCATGGCATTGGTGTCTGCCCATTCAAATGCAATATAACCGGACGAGTTTGTCATGCCACAGGCCTGAATCGCCTGCGAATCATCGTAGGTACCGCTGGACTGGTTGCGGATACCAAGGAAGTTAATGGATGGATACTGAGGTGTTACATCGCAGGAACCGGCGAAGAGTCCGGCAATTTCAGAAGCAGTCAGTGCGCGGTTGTAGACACGGAATTCATCCATGTTTCCATCCAATGCGAGCTGGCTTGCATGTGGGTTCTGTCCATCGATGCCATCGTTGTAGCGGCCAAGGAAGAACGGTGATGCACTATCGAGGCTGTATCCGGCCTGCGCAGAAATATCTGCGGAAGACTGGAGTGTTCCATCAACGTACAGCTTCATCATGCCATCGCGGTCAAACGTGACAACAGCGTTGTGCCACTGTCCGTTGTTGAATGCTGTCACAGGAGCTGTTTCGACGACACTTGTTCCCTGGAATCCTGCATAAAGTCCAATGCCTTCATCCACCAGGAAGAAGCGGGCGTTCTGGTTACCGTAGAAGCTCTTCGAGAAGAGGGAGTAATTGCTATCCATTGTCTTGAACCATGTGGAGACAGAGTAATCCCCTGTGCCCATATCGAGGTTGTCGCCAAGAGTCACATAGCTGCTGCCGTTGAAGTGCAGGCTGTGGTAGTTGTTTCCGATTCCCGTGAGAGTTGGGACATCGTTGGAGACTTCCACATCATTCATATATGTACCATTCACACCGTTGCCGGAGTGATCAATGGCCGGAGTGTGAACTTCGTCGAAGGAGAGGTATGTTCCCAGGTTTGCGTCTGTCGGAACACAGGCAGCCATCGGTTGTACTGTGTTATCGGATGTCAGATTGAAGTTATCAAACAGGAATCCGTTGCCCATATTGGCAGGATTTGCTGTTCCGCGAGCCTGGATGATCATCGTCTTGATGATGCGCGGGCTCTGTTCTGCAGAGGCCTCAGGATCGAAGCGATAGTAATCTTCCCAACTTGTTCCTGTGTGCTTCAGTACACCGTCAATGTACACATTCACTATATCATTGGATGCCCCGTCGACTGCGTCAAAGGTCATCTTGATGGTATGCGGTGTGCGATCGATTGTTGCAATCTCTGTTTCATTGAACTGATCGGTTGTGTTGTAGTCATCAAAGAAAACATGCACACCATCAGCCTGATCCTCAAAGCGCAGGTAGCTCATGCGGGAACCATCGCCGCGATCCGGAGACACAGACACATGCAGACCCGGCTGCTCTGTAGCCATGGTGGAAGCGATATCAAACTGTACTTCGTAGTGATCTTTCTTTGTTCCGACGGAGAACGCACCTGCTGTTGCAGCTGTTTCACCCACGGAATCGGTCATAGGCGGCATGAATATCCAGTCAAATGCCCCACTTGTGACACCATCGGAAACACGGAGCGACTTACAACCGAATGTGGAGTATCCATAGTTGTTTGGCACAATCGCCTGATCGTAGCTTGCGTTTGTTTCGGTCCATCCATCCTGTCCGTTTACAGAACCGTTTGTGAAGGCATCAAAAGAACTTCCTGTTCCAGACACACTACAAGGTGATGCAGGAACCGGATCAAAGTCAAAGGTCTTTCTCTCCCCCTTCTGCTTGATGATCAATTTGTCAAAGTTTCCAGTCATGGCAACTCCTGCTCCACCAATCACGCGTACACCACCGAGGGCACCATCGTTGACTATTGTGGAAGTTGGATGAGCTGCAATATAA
>CAYRQG010000029.1:0-10763 GCA_964426345.1 uncultured Candidatus Peribacteria bacterium | reverse complement strand
CATCCCTGATACCTGGTTCCCCGCTCTCCTGAAAGCGTTTTCCGATCCCACTGTGCTAGGAATCAGTTCATACTACGATTACTACGACTTCTCTCCCGGGAAAAGAAAATTCCTTTTGTACTTTTGGAAGTACCTGGGACTGATTGCCCATGCATGTACTGGATATGTGGTGTATGGAGGAAATTTTGCAGCCCGGCGTTCTGCATTGGATGCTATTGGCGGGTTTGATGGCCGGATTGTTTTTTACGGTGATGATGCCAATACGGGCAAAAGGCTCCATGCGAAAGGCAAAGTTCTTTTCCTTCCCGACTTCGTTATCCTTTCATCTGCGCGCAGACTAAAAGCACAGGGTATTTTGTATATCTGCTGGATTTATGGCATGAATTTTATTTTCGAAGTGATTGGCACGCGGCCATTTACATTGAAGCATAAAAATTTCCGCTAATTTAGTCGAGTGCCGCTTTACTGGCGGAGAGTTCCGATAGCTCTGCCGTAATATTCGTCTGACGTGTCTGGTTATACATCAGCGTCAAATCGTCGATAATATCCGATGCGTTATCGGTGGCACTTCTCATGGCGACCATGCGTGCAGAATGTTCGGATGCAACGGATTCCAGCACGGCCTGGTAAATCTGAATTTCTGTGAGCTGCGGCAGAATCGTATTGAGCACTTCTTCTTTGGACGGTTCAAATTTGTATTCCAGAATTTCTTCCACCGGTTCCTCATTCATTTCTTTTTGTTCCTTGGAAATACGGCGGTTCAAAAGCATGCTTGTAACCATATCGCGCATTTCGCTGCGTGAGAACGGGAGAAGCACTTTGACTGCAGTCTCCTGGACAAGCGGAGAAATGAAATCGGTGTACAGCAAAACAACGTGATCGTACTCACCGGACAGGAAACTCTGCTCGGCAAGACGCGCAATCGGCAGAACATCTTTGAATGTCGGGTGGTTGGAGAGCGCGGGGAATGTGGCGATCACATTCCGGTTTTGACGCAGCAGGAACTGATTCCCTTTGCGGCCGACGGTAATGTAATCAATCTTCTCGAAGCTGGAGAGTTTTTCGAGCCCCTGGAGATACTGATTGCAGGTACGAAACACCTGTGCGTTCAGGCTTCCACACAATCCGCGATCGGAAGTGAACATGATGGCGAGCACCTTCTTGACCGGGTGCTTTGCCAAAAATGGATGATCCTGCACGTGAATTTTTCCAATCGACTGCAGAATGCGCCATGCATGGAGAGCATAGCGGCGCAATTGCTGGGCATTCTGCACTGCGCGGCGCATCTTTGCGCCGGAGACCATTTCCAGCGCTTTCGTCACCTGTTTGGTCGACTTGGTCGCCTTAATTTTCTGCCGGATATCGCGGAGGTTTCGTCCCATGAAAAAATGTCAGGAGTGAAATACGATTTAATTGCCTGCTGGTTTCTTTGCTGCCTTCGGGTCTACCACTTCTGCCGGTGTCGGATACTTTTCTTCCACGTATGCAGCAATAAGTCTCTTCAGCTGCTCCTCTGCCTCAGGGGTGATAACGGTATCGAGAGTTTCGAGCAGAGAGAAATGCTTCTTGTTCAGGAATTCAAGGAATGAATCGGTGAATTCTTTTACGTCTGCCACAGGAACACGATCCAGAAGGCCGTTCACCGCAACATAGAGCATGGATACCTGTTCCCCAACAGAGAATGGCATGTACTGTGCCTGCTTCAGCAGTTCTGTGAGGCGCGTACCGCGATCCAGCTGTTTGCGGGTGGCGGCATCGAGATCGGAACCGAACTGAGAGAACGCCGCGAGTTCGCGGAACTGGGCCAAATCGAGACGCAGACGTCCTGCCACTTTCTTCATGGATTTTTGCTGGGCAGCCGATCCCACGCGGGACACCGATGTTCCGACGTTCACAGCCGGACGGACGCCTTTGTAGAAGAGATCGGATTCCAGGAAGATCTGACCGTCGGTGATGGAAATCACGTTGGTCGGGATGTAGTCGGAAATGTTTCCTGCCTGAGTTTCAATAATGGGAAGAGCTGTCAGCGATCCTCCGCCATGTTTTTCGTCCAGACACACCGCGCGCTCGAGGAGGCGGGAGTGGAGGTAGAACACATCACCGGGATACGCTTCGCGTCCTGGCGGACGGCGCAGCAGCAGAGAAATCTGGCGGTAAGCCCAGGCCTGGCGGGACAAATCATCGTACACAATCAGTACATCTTTGCCCTGATCCACGAAGTACTCGGCCATCGCCGTGCCTGCGAACGGAGCAATGTACGCAAGAGCTGCAGATTCAGAAGCGGAAGATGACACAACAATCGTGTAGTCCATAGCGCCGTTCTTGCGGAGATCCGCAACAATTTTTGCGACCTTGGATTCCTTCTGACCGATGGCGACGTACACACAGATGACGGGGCGAGCGGTGTTTTGGGTCTTTTTCTGATTGATGATGGTATCAATGGCGACAGCAGTTTTTCCTGTCTGACGGTCACCAATGATGAGCTCGCGCTGCCCGCGTCCCACAGGGATCATGGCGTCGATAGCCGTGATTCCTGTCTGCATCGGCACACCCACAGACTGACGTTCGATCACACCCGGAGCGATCTTTTCGACCGGATACATCTTCGTTGTCTTGATGTCCGGGCCGCCGTCTTTCACCTCTCCGAGCGGAGAAACCACACGTCCGATCAATGCCTCCCCTACCGGCACAGAAAGAATCTGGCCAGTGGCCTTCACCGTGTCGCCTTCCTTTACCTGGCTGAAGTCTCCGAAGATAACGGCACCAATGGTGTCTTCTTCGAGGTTCAAAGCGCTTCCGAAGATGCCATTGCCGAAATCGATCATTTCGGATGATCCGATTTTGGAGAGGCCGCGGATTTTCGCGATACCGTCACCCACCTGCACGACTGTACCCACGTGTTCGTGTTTAATGTCGGGCTTATACTGGGCGATGCGCTCATCGAGCGTCTTGAGAAGAGCATTACTGAGACTCATGTGAGGGTGTGGAATGATGTGAATGTGAGACGAGATAGGAGCGCAGGAGTTCGAGTGCGCCTGCAGCACTGAGATCAAAGAGTTCGTCCTGAACGCGCAGCACTGCACCTCCAATTAATGAAGGATCGGCGACAACGTCGAGTTCGACTTCGTGCTTGAAATGGTTTTCCAGGATTTTCTGGATAGCTGTCGCATGCTCTCCCGGCTCCCCAGTCGGTGTAGAGAGTACGGCCGAAAACATTCGTCCTTTGCGGCGCAGAACGCGCTCAAGAACATAGGGGAACTGCCGGATGGATTTACCGGGACTGTTCTGACGCATATACATGAGGGCGCTATCCACTTCATCAGCGAATTGCTCCTGAGGAATGGTCAGACTCAGATCGGCGAGGGCCTGTGCAATGTGCTCGGGCTTGATCTTCATAGTTTCATGAGAGCAGGGAGTTCTTTTTCAATGTGCTTCATCAGACGTGCCTGGTCTTCTTTTGTGAATTCACGGCGGATGATTTCTTCAGACAGCTTAATGATGGAAGCGGTCATGGCTTCCTGTACTTCTCCAAAGACGCGTGCACGCTCCTGTTCGAGCTGCTTTTCGCCCTTGGCAATAATCTGCTCGGCTTCTTTGTTCGCATTGATGACCGTATCGGCGCGCAGAGCATCTGCTTCCTGTTTGGCGCGTTCCAGAATTGCTCCAGCCTCTTTGTCGGCAAGTTGGAGTTTCTCTTTGCGGGTCTCTTCCATCTTTTTATTCTGACGGTCGATTTCCGCTGCTTCCTCCATGGAACGACGGATGGTATCACGCCGGGCGTCGATGACACGGAGGAGCGGCTTGTACACGAACTTCATGAGAAGCACGAGCACGATGCCGAAGTTGATGATCTGGGCCAGCAGGAGCTGCCAGTCAATGCCGAGGGTCTCAATAATTTCCATGGAGTGTGAAGGAAGAGCTTGATTTAGACGAATTTCATAATGAGCGCTACAACGAGTCCGTAGATGGCGACAGCTTCAGCGAACGCAATTGCGAGAATGGCGAAGGTCTGAATACGTGCACCTGCTTCCGGATTGCGTCCAATTGCTTCAACGGCTTTTGCACCGATGAAACCGATGGCGATTGCAGGGCCGAGGGAACCAAAACCGATGGTAATGGCGACCGGGAAGTTTTTGTCAGCAAGCAGGCTGGCTGCGTCTGCGACGGTTGATACGGGATCCATACTGTAAGGGGGAAATGAAGGGATAAAAAATATATAAGACGCTATTCTTATGCATGCGCATCCTCGTGGCTTTCGTGTGCCGTGGCGCCAATCTTCAGGAAGACGGCGGTCAGGAGTGAGAAGACCAATCCCTGTACACGCCCGACAAAGATTTCCATTGCAAGGAATGGAATCGGGGCGATATAGGGAACAAGGTAGGCAATCACCACCAGGAGCACCTCGCCCGCAAACACGTTTCCGAACAGGCGGAAGGTGAAGGAAATTACTTTGGAGAATTCACCAATGAATTCGAGGAGTCCCACAAATGTTCCCACAGGATCTTTCCATGGTGGTACGAAGAACTTTCCTGCATACTTTCCGAATCCCAGTGAGGCAATACCGAATACCTGGACGCTGATCATGGAAACGAGAGCGATGGCAAGTGTCATATTCACGTCTGCGTTCATGGAGCGGAAGAGCGGGATCATCATTTCGTGGCCATCGTGCATTTCTTTAATGGTGACGCTTCCTACTCCGGGGAAAATGCCCATCCAGTTACCCGTGACCACGAAGATCAGGATGGTTGCCAATAACGGGAAGAAGAGCTTTGTCTGCCTGGCATCCTGAATGACCGATCCAAAGAAGTTATAGAGCCCTTCCACGCCGATTTCCATGAGTGTCTGGAAGCGTCCAGGCAGCTTTTTGTAACCGGTCATTCTGGTGGCAAATGCAATGACAAACAGGAAGAGCATGGCGAGCCATGCCATCAGGAGGGTATTGCGGACAGCGAACGTTCCAATGTGGAAGATTGTTTCAGAGGCCAGTGTGGGTGTCGCAAATGCAGCCATTTTTTAGGATTTGGGACGGAAGAATTCGTGGAATTCATCACTTTCGCTGATTTCTTTCTTCACGGGATCTGGTTTCTTTGGGAGTACTTTTGGCATCTGGTTCAGGATTTCGCGGATTTTTCTGGTGATGGAAATGGTGGAGATGAGGAAGGCGAACACAAACCCCGAGAGCATGCAGAGCGGGGACGTGTGCATGTACTTGTCCAGATACGCACCTCCGATTCCAAAGATGACAGCCGGAATGGCAATGGTGTATCCGAGTTCCCAGGCGAAGTTGAGCCCGAGCCAGGTACTGTCCACCGGAGAGACATCGGGTTGCGTGGTTGCCTGTGATTGAGATGTAGTGTCCATGGAGTATTAAATGGAACGGCGACGGGAACGGAGGCGTCGCAGCGATGCGAGCTTGGCAATTTCACGTTCGAGCAATGCGGTGGCATCGGCGAATGCTTCTGCATCGTCGCGGCGCTCGTTTCTGAGTTCTTCGGCGCGCTTCTTTGCAATCTCGATTGCAGATTCTTCGAGTGCATCGGTGCGGTCGGCACCATCAGCCAGAATCATCAACCCATGCTTCTCAACTTGTACCACGCCGCGTGCTACTGCAAAATACAGCTCTTCACCGTCTTTGCGGACAATCACGGTGCCTGGCATCACATTGCTCATGAGTGGAATGTGATTTTCCAGAATCGTAATTTCTCCCATGCCACTAGGGACAGTGACGGATACAGCGTCTCCGCTGTAGGAAGTGCCTTCGGGGGTAATCAATTCAACGCGCATATAACGAGCTTCCAAGTTTTAGGGGATAGTGATTAGCTTTTCTTTTGACGAACTTCTTCGATTCCTCCCTTCATATAGAAGTCCTGTTCAGGAACATCGTCGTATTCACCATCGAGAATGGCTTTGAAGCTGCGGACCGTTTCCTTCAGCGGCACGAATTTACCAGGAGCACCGGTAAAGACTTCTGCCACGAAGAACGGCTGGCTGAGGAAACGCTGGATCTTGCGTGCACGCTGCACGGCACGCTTGTCTTCTTCGGACAGTTCTTCCATACCGAGGATCGCAATAATGTCCTGAAGTTCTTTGTAGCGCTGCAGCACTTTCTGCACACCGCGGGCGGTATCGTAGTGCTCTTTTCCGACCACAGATGCGGTCATCACTGTGGATGTGGATTCAAGTGGATCGACAGCCGGGTAAATACCGAGTTCAGCCAGGCTGCGTGCAAGCACGATTGTAGAATCGAGGTGACCGAATGTTGTGGCCGGGGCCGGATCGGTAAAGTCGTCCGCAGGAACGTAAATAGCCTGCACGGACGTAATGGAACCGTTTTTGGTGGAGGTAATGCGCTCCTGGACCTGTCCCATTTCGTTGGCGAGTGTCGGCTGGTATCCCACAGCGGACGGAATGCGTCCCAGGAGAGCAGAGAGCTCGGCACCGGCCTGGGTGAAGCGGAAGATGTTATCAATAAAGAGGAGCACATCGCGGTGTTCTTCATCGCGGAAGTACTCGGCAATGGAAAGACCCGAGAGAGCCACGCGCAAACGTGGTCCAGGCGGCTCGTTCATCTGTCCGAAGACCAGTGACGTTTTGTCCAAAACTCCGGATTCTTTCATTTCGTAGTACAGGTCATTTCCTTCGCGGGAACGCTCCCCCACACCGGCGAAGACGGAATAGCCTCCGTGTTCGGATGCAACCGAGTGAATGAGTTCTTTCACGATCACTGTCTTTCCCACTCCCGCACCTCCGAAGAGTCCCACTTTTCCTCCTTTCAGAATCGGACAGATGAGGTCGATCACTTTGATACCGGTCTGCAGAATCTCGGTTTCAGTGGACTGGTCGTCAAAGCTGGGGGCCGGGCGATGAATCGGATAGCGCTTTTTGGCTTTAACTGGAGGAAGTCCGTCAATCGGATTTCCAAGAACATCGAACATGCGTCCAAGTGTTTCCTGTCCAACCGGCACGGTAATCGGGCCACCCGTGTCTTCCACAACGGCGCCGCGGGTCAGACCATCGGTCGATCCCATTGCGACAGTACGAACAACGCCGCCATCAATGTGCTGCTGCACTTCGAGGGTGAGCGTGTCTTTTCCAACCGGGACGGTGAGCGCGGAATAGATTGGGGGCAGACTTGTCCCCTGTGGGAACGCGCAGTCCACAACCGCTCCAACCACCTGTACGACTGATCCTGACATATATTTGGAAGATAAGTGATAAATACGATTCTAAAACGCTAGCAGAGTGTCTGATTTTTTCCTAGGGTCATTTTGCATTTTTTGGTGCTATAGTGCCTGCATGTGGTCAATTTCTGCTGCTGGGTTCGCGACGACTTCCTTATTATTAGTGGCAATGCCTGCTCTTGCTGCCGAGACATCCATTACCCCGGTCCAGACACTCTCGTCGGATCAATACACCATTCTTTCGCAGTATCAGGAATCGGCAGATGGAACGGTAGAAGGTGCCGGTGCCCGTTTGCGCATTGTGTATTCGTCGAGCGTTCCTCTGAATGGATATATTGCCATCCTGGATGCACAGGGTTCGTATAATCCTGCAAACATGGATTCGTTCGCTCTCTCTGCAGATCGAGATGGAAGAGCCATTCTGGATTTGCGCGTTCTCCCGGGCTGGACGCCCTTTACGCATCAGTATTATTTATCCTTCCTTAGTTCTGCATCACAAACCGATACGCAGTTTTCCGATATGACCGTAGTGCCGGGGACATTTCTTGATACGATTGCTGCGGGATTCATTCATTTTTCTGCCCGTGAATCGTATTGGGTATCGTCGGCACATTTTTTGCATGGATATAACATCTATGGCTATTCATTTGCCGCAATGCTCGGATGTTTGATGATTGTAAGTGTGTTTGTTGTTATGCTTTGGAAACGTTCGCAGGGCATTCCTGTCGTTATTTCGGTGCTCATTGTCGGTTTTCTGGTGTACGACGCACGCGTGGCGGTCGATCTCACGCGTTTGTCTGTCGCGCATCTTCATGAATGGCTCACGCAAGGAACGTATAGTCAGGCGGGTGATCTCTATACCGTGGCGAATGCACTTAAAAAGGAGATCAAGATGTCGAAGAAACCCGCAGCAGTCAGCGTGTGTTTCAGCAGTACCGATTACTACGCAAAATTGTTACGGTACGAAATGTATCCCATTCCTGTAGCGCTCACCGGTACGCTCTTGCCTCAAACAACGCACGTTGTTGTCACGCACGATCTTCACGCTACTGAAAGCGGAGGCATTCTGCACTGCGGCGGTATTGATCATGCTGCACGCCTCGTAGAATCTTTCCCCGATGGAACAAAACTCTATTCACTTACAGCTCCATAATGTCCTTTCTTGTGTTCCTTTTCTGGCTCTCGATTCTTGTGGTAGAAGGTTTCATGGGAACATCTGCAATTCTTCGAAAGCGCGCCGATACACTGCTCACCCTTTGTTTTGCGTTGCCACTGGGATCACTGCTGAATGTGCTTCTTGTCTTCCTTTATACCGTCACGCATCTGCCGCTCACATTCACTTCTTTTTTGATCGGGCATAGCGCGCTGATTGCGTTTCTTTTTTTGGTGCGGGCACGTATCGCAAAACGCGGCGATATTCTTCCTGTGGAAGAAGCTGTTCATATGCCACTTACCAAAACACGGCTGACTCTCCGTATTGCGTGTGGGATTCTCCTCTCTCTGCAGCTCTTTTTCTCTTTTGCGCACGCAGTTGTTCTCCCCACGTATCACATTGATAGTCTGACCAACTGGACCATGCGCTCAAAGGTTTCTTTCTACGATCATGCGATTGCGTTTGATTCCACGGAAGCACGTGGTGTCGCAAAGCCGCAGTATCCGTTTTTGTTCCATTCACTGCAGATTGTTGTGAATGAAGGAAATACAGAGTGGAGTGATCGCACTGCGAACACTGTAACATTTCTTCTGACAGTCTCGGCTTTTGCGGCACTTTTTTTCATGATCCAAAAAAAGAAAAATACTGATATGGCGTTGCTTGCCATTACCTGTATTGCAGGAATTCCGCTCCTCAGTTTTCATCTTTCACAGGGCTATGGTGATCTCCCACTCGCTCTTTTCCTCTGTCTCTCTTTCGTGTGTCTCTGGGTCTGGAAGAAAGAGAGTGATGCAAAATGGTTGCTGCTTTCGGGTCTGATGATGACAGCCGCTGTCTGGACGAAATCGGAGGGAATGATTGTGGGATTTGTTCCGTGGGTGCTGCTGGTTGCCATCGACTTTTTCAATCGCGATAGCCGCCGTGTTTTGCGTCTTCCTGTTATCACTTCTTTTCTTCTCTTGATTCTTTTTCCGGTATTCCTGCTGAGTCGTGGCATGGGACTGACGCCTCACTCCAGCGACACGCGACTAGAGTGGCACCCGGAAGTTTTTGGCACCGTCTTCTCCGGACTCTTTGCAAGCGGATCTATGGGAGTCACATTTACGGTCCTTGCAGTCGGTTTCCTGCTTCTGCTCTGGATGATTCTTCGCAGAGACGAGCGGATTGATAGGCGCATGCTTGTACTTGGACTGTGGGGACTCTTTGCGCTTGCAGTGATTGCAGGCACCTACCTGTTTACACCCAATGCGGTTTTTTTAACAAACGGCGAATCTTTTTACAGGCAATTGAAGATTCCGGCATCTCTCCTGATCCTCTTTTTCTGCGTGGTGTGGGAGAAGAAACCGGCTCAGGAGTAACAGATTATATGTATTGGTATATATTTGCTATATTTTATCATTTATGTTATAATATTTATAACACATGATTCACATACAAATCACACAACGTCCGTTTTTTAGCTGGAAATCAGCAGAAGCGAATGATGAAAAGGCTGCAGGCTGGATTGCTTTAGCTATCAGTACGCTTTCCGGTTCCACGTTTACTGCATACGCAAAGATTCTCACAACAGCGCTGTCATCGCTCTCGCTGATGTTTGTAAGTGAAATTCTTACAGCCTTCTTCGTGATTTTGTCCTACGGATTTGTACCGATCTTCAAACGCTTCATTCATATGCACCGCCGCGACATGATGTGGCTGGCACTTGTGGCATTTTTGAATGGTGTAGCCGGACCGATGCTTCTCTTTGCAGGTCTCTACTACACAACAGCAGTGAACGCCGTCTTCTTCTCGAATATTCAGCTGGTGTTCATTGTGGTGATGGCTGCCCTCATCCTGAAAGAGAAAATCACCTCTGCACACTACGCTGCTATTTCCACCATTATGGCGGGTATCGTCTTCATTTCCCTGCATGGATTTACCGACGGACTCACACTGCAGTTTGGTGACGCACTCGTGATCGCATCGTCACTCGGGTACGCAGCGGGAAGTGTGTACTACCGCAAGCACCTGTCGCATATTGAGCCTCATGTTGCACTCCTGATGCGCAGCATTGTTGCGATTGCCACCTTCTTTGCAGTCTCCCCTTTCCTGCCGCATCCATTCATTAGCGAAGTAACCAATTTCCCGGTTATTCTCATCCCAGCCCTCCTTGGGTTCGGATTTATCGGACGCTTCCTGAACAGTGTGGCTTACTACCAGGCAATTGATCGTTTGGAACTCACAACAGTCTCTCTTGTCGGAAGTCTTGGTATTATCGGAAGTATTCTGTTTGCGTATATCTACCTTGGTGAGCCTATTGCCTGGTACCACTATATTGGAGGTGCATTCATTATTCTGGGAACCGTTCTGCTGGAAGTAGTGGGAACACATCCCGATGAAGAAAACCTGCAGATGCACTTAAAACAGAAGGGATCGGTTGTATAAGAGGC
>CAYRQG010000028.1:2855-11024 GCA_964426345.1 uncultured Candidatus Peribacteria bacterium | reverse complement strand
GACCCATGGACCCCGTTTTAGAGATCAAAGCCCGGCTGCCTATCGATGAACTCGTCCGGCAATACTGCCAACTCACGAAGAAAGGCAGAAATTTTGTCGGTCTGTGTCCGTTTCACCATGACACACGTCCGAGTTTCTTGGTCTCACCGGATAAAGGCATCTGTTACTGCTTCCCCTGCCAGAAAGGCGGCGATATTTTCAGCTTCTATCAGCAGATTGAAGGCGTGGATTTCAAGCAGGCACTCAAAGATCTCGCGGAAAAAGCGGGAGTGGTGCTTCCGGATCGCCCGGCAGAGTCAGTTGTCAATAAAGATGAGAAAGAGCGCCTGCGCGATTGTCTCACTGCAGCCGTCGATTTTTATGCAAAACAATTGTCTGCATCTGCTCCCACGAAAGAGTATCTGAAAAAGCGCGGTGTCACAGATGAGGAAATCACCACGTTTGGCCTGGGGTTTGCACCTGATTCTTTTGATTCAACGTACACACATTTACTGAAAGCAGGATTCAGCAGGAAGGAAATTCAGACTGCGGGACTGGCCATTCAGAAGGATATGAATGAAGAGAGGATTTACGATCGTTTCCGCAACCGCCTGATGTTTCCCATTCATGACAATCAGGGGCGCATTGCAGGATTTGGCGGACGCACTCTGGCCAATGACGATGCGAAATACTTAAACACGTCGGACTCTCCGCTCTACCATAAATCATCCGTCCTCTATGGTTTCCATCATGCGATGAAAGCCATGCGCGACAGCAAGCGTGTGATTTTAGTAGAAGGATACTTCGATGTGCTTGCGTGTCATCGTGTGGGAATTCACGAAGTAGTTGCAACCTGTGGAACGGCGATGACCGAAGATCATGCACGGTTGCTCAAGCGATCCGTGGACCGCGTGGTGCTCTGTCTGGATCAGGATCGTCCGGGGCGTGAGGCTGCGGAGCGTGCATTTATTATTGCGTCCAAGGAAGCGCTGCAGGTAGAGGGAATAGTTTTGCCGGACAAAGATCCCGCCGATGCAGTGCTCACGTCTCCGGAAGGGCTGAAAGATCTCCTCAGCAATAGCGCGCGTCCGTTTCTGGATGTTGTTCTCGATAGCGTCCGCACGATGGATTTATCATCACCCACTATTCGCCACAGCGCACTCGAACGGATCATGCCGCTCCTCAATGCGGTCAAATCTTCCACTGAGCGCTCCTTCATGATCCGCAGCTGTGCAACGGCACTGGGAACAACCGAGACTTCTCTCATTGATGATCTGCGGACATTCACGAGTAAAACTCTCACACCCAAAACGGAAGCTGCGCCGGTCACATCCACCATGGCGCTCTTCTCTGCAGCCGAACTTGCGATGGGACTCTTCCTTACCTATCCCTCACACATCGGACTCCTGGGTGAAATCATTCCGCTCGAAGAGGGATTCGCAGGCGCACTCTACACAGCTATCAAAAAGAACGCCGATGCGAAAGCGCCCATCACACTCGATGCACTGGCACTCGATGAAGAAACACTCCGCAAAGCGGGCATCCTTATGCTCTACTGCGAGGAAAATGATTTTCATCAGTGGAACGATGCCGTGGCCATTCGCGAAATCCGCCGCAACTGCAAACACGCGAATCGCGAACACATTCACCAGAAACAGCAGGACATTACAAAACGGCTTCTGGAAGCCAGAAAGATGGGCAATCGTGAAGAGGAGGCGCTGCTTTCCAGTACGTATATGGAACTCCTGAAACTTTCGAAAAGTGCGCTCTAAATTTCGGGGCACGAAAAAATCAAAAAAATCTTCATTTGCTTGATAAAAAGCGTGTATACTGTAGGCGTAGGCGCTCACTGCGCACGTTCTTTTCTTTACCTTTAGACAGCTTTTCCCAGTCACATTTTCTATGGCATCACATCCACGAAAATTCATCGCGCAGCCGACCGAAGACGATCTCAAGAAGTTTCCCGAAGATATCCGGCATTTAGTAAAGAAAGGACGTGAACAGCGTTACGTGACGCACCAGGAAATTATCGCAGCCATTCCGAATGCGGAAGAAGATGTGGATCTCCTGGATGAAATCTACATGCTGTTTGTAGATCTGGGTATTGAAGTGATTGACGTGAAAGATGCACTCATTTGGGAGAAGAAAGGGAAGGGGGCCAGCGTGCCCGAGCCGACCGAAGACCTCGCGGAAATCGTGAGCGATGACGTGGTTACAGGTGATGACGATATCGACAGCGACGACGCCGACGACGTTGATAGCGTTGCCGAAAAACTGGAAGACGACGAAGACGGAGGAGTGATGCAAATGGTGGCAACCGCCGGTATTGCCATTGATGACAGTGCCGCCAGCGAAGAAGAAAAGAAGAAGCGCCGCCGCGAACGTGAAGTGGATCTGCTCGAAATTTCCAATGACTCCGTACGCATGTACCTGTCGGAAATCGGACGCGTGCCATTGATTGATGGAAAGAAGGAAGTGGAACTTGCCCGCCGCATCCGCAAGGGTGATGCATCTGCCAAACAGCAGCTTGCAGAAGCCAACCTGCGTTTGGTGGTCTCCATTGCCAAAAAATATATCGGACGCGGACTGTCTCTCCTGGATTTGATCCAGGAAGGAAACATCGGTCTGTTCCGTGCGGTGGAAAAATTCGACCCGGAACGCGGATTCAAGTTCTCGACCTACGCGACCTGGTGGATCCGTCAGGCCATCACCCGCGCGATTGCGGATCAGGCCCGCACCATCCGTATTCCGGTGCACATGGTCGAAACCATCAACAAGCTCACGCACACACAGCGCCGCTTGGTGCAGGAACTCGGCCGCGAACCGACGCTGGAAGAACTCGCAGTCGAAATGGAAATGGATATCAAGAAAGTGCAGCACATCCAGAAAATCAGTCAGGACATTGTGTCGCTTGAGGCTCCTGTGGGATCAGAAGAAGACAGTAAGCTTGGAGATTTCATTGAAGACGAAGAAGCCATTAACCCGTTTGAAGCCACCAACCGTCAGCTCAAGAAAGAGAACGTCCATGCAATGCTCGACTTCCTGACCCCCCGCGAACGCAAGATTATTGAAATGCGTTTCGGACTGCAGGATGGAATCGGCCACACGCTGGAAGAAGTGGGACAGGAATTCGGCGTCACCCGTGAGCGTATCCGCCAGATTGAAGCCAAGGTGCTGCAGAAGATGCGCGGCCACCCGAGAAGTCTCACCATCCGCGAACACGGCCTTCCACCCAAGCGTGTCGGCTTCGCTCCGGTACCGTCCTTCGCGCAGGCTCTCATGTGTCCCAAGTGTCATCAGGGAATTCTGAGTCCGCTCAACAAGAACGGCATGGCTATTCTCAAGTGTGATCACTGCGCGTTTGAGAAAGAAGATGATGAATTATAAATCGTAAAAGAGCGCCCTCTTATTGCGGAATAAAGACGAAGTGTCTCTACTCAAGGCAATAAGAGGGCAAGCTCGGTCCCTGCGGGGCATGCAGGTCCGTACGACCAAGCTTTTTCGCAGCAAGAGGCTGCAAGAGGGTGGCTACGTATTGATGACATTCATCAATGAAAGCCCAATCTGGTGGGTGCCAGATGTAGAAAATATAGCACGTATTTTTTAGCAAAAACAAACCCCGTCACGGGTTCGACAGCGGAGAGTATCATACTCTTCCCCTTACACGTGACGGGGGACCCTTGACCAATCTTTCCTCGGAGACTGGAAGGGGGTCATTCTCAAGTGTTTCCACTTGATAATGAATATAAATTACAACTATTTACACAAAATGCAATGCAAGGAAAACAGAATAACAATTGATATGTTACGATGCGTCTATGCTGTCTTTCGATGAATCTTATGGCCGCCTGAATCCTGCCCAAAAACAGGCCGTGGATACGGTGGAAGGCCCGGTGATGGTTGTTGCCGGTCCGGGAACGGGAAAGACGCAGGTGTTGTCGTTACGCGTCGCAAACATTCTTAAAAAGACACACGCGCGCCCGAGCAATATTCTCTGTCTCACCTTTTCCTCTGCCGGAGCAACTGCCATGCGCGATCGTCTGCGTCAGCTGATTGGTGGTGATGCGTATGCAGTCACGGTCAATACGGTGCACGGTTTTTGTGATGGTCTGATCCGCCGTAACCCGACAGCATTCTCCGAATGGTCAGACAAGAAATCAGTATCAGATCTGGAGCGCTACAAACTCATGCAAAAAATTATTGATGACGTGAGTGGGACATCGGCACTCATCAATCCAAAAAATCCCTACGATCGCATCCCGGATATCTTCACCCGCATCAGTGAATGTAAGCGCGAGGGGAAAACGTCGGGGGATTTGCGGAAAGTAGCCGATGCGTACGATCTTCAGATGTCCACGAAGAGCAAAGAAGGAACGAAACAGCATCAGAAGAATCTGCTTGCCGCCAGAAAATTCCGTGACTTCATCGATCTCTTCGACCGCTACAACATGCGGCTGGAGGAGCTGGCTCTCTACGATTACGACGATATGATCCTCACGGTCATTGCGGCGCTCAATGACGAAGACTGGCTGCTTGCCAATCAGCAGGAGCGCTACCAGTACATCCTGGTGGATGAAGCGCAGGATCTGAATGGTGCGCAGTGGAAAGTGATTCAGCGGCTCACCACGTACGATGCAGTACCCCAAGACCCGAACTTCTTTCTGGTGGGTGATGACGATCAGGCGATTTACAGATTCCAGGGTGCAAACGTGGAGCATATGCTCGCGTTCCGGGATCGGTTCCCCAATGCACCGATTATCGTGCTCACTACCAATTACCGCTCCACACAGCCAATCCTCGATGCGGCCGGCCGTTTAATTGGCCACAACGAAGAACGATTGATTGGACGGATTCCGGGGCTGCATAAAGATCTGAAAGCATTCACAGAAGAAACGGGAATAGAACCGACATTGCTGCGCCCTGCATCGGACGCAGCAGAACCGTGGCTCATTGCGGATTTGATTGATGAGCGATTGGAGCAGGGCATTCCTGCACAGGAGATGGCGATACTCGTACAAACCAACGGCGAGCTGCGCCCCATTTACGATGTGCTGCGCGCACGCAATATTCCGGTGATTCTCCAGGGAAAATCGGATCTGCTCTCGCATCCTGTGGTCCGGCAATGTATTGCGATTCTGCGATCGATGATTGAGCAATCCGGTGATGCATTCCAGCACGCTATGAGCTGCGAGACATTCGGTTGTCATTCCACAGATATTGCCCGCCTGGTCCTGCATGCAAGAGCGGAAAAGAGAACGTTTCGCGAGGTGTGTCTGGCTGCGGAATTGCTACCGCTCCCGTTTGTGAATCGCGATGCCATCATTACCACGCGCGATTGTCTGGAAGATCTGATTGCGCACAGGGAATCCCGCACGCTTCTGGATTCACTCGAACATGTATTACGTCAGTCGGGCATAACCGCTGCCGCCGGTACGATGGACCCGCTCGATCTGGCGGTGATAGAGACATTCTTCCACTATGTGAAGCAGCGCTGCCTGGAAAATCCGCTGCTTACAGTCCACGATTTCATGAGCGATCTCCGGTACTACGCCGACGAAGAATACGGCCAGATCCGTCTCACGTATCAAATCCCGCATCTCGTGACTGCGGGGGTACAGTTACTCACTGCACACCAGAGTAAGGGGCTCGAGTTCCATACGGTCTTTTTAAGCGCTTTCCGAGAAGGTCACTGGGATGAACGCAGAAGTCCGGCCAAACTCGCACTCCCCGAGGACCTGCTGTTTGGCTGGGAGAAAGATGCAAAAACATTTGAGAAACATCAGGATGAGCGCCGTGTGGCGTATGTTGCCATGACCAGAGCAAAGCGTGAACTCTTTATGCTGTGCCCCAAGGAATTTGCGGTGGGTGAACGAAGCCGGTCTGTAGCACCGTCTGCATTCTTCGCAGAAGCGGGTCCGTTGCCCGAACACGATGCTACATTGAAGAATCCGGAACAATCATCCCTGTTACTCCTGCAGCCACAGCGCGACCTCGATAGTGAACTGCAGGCATATATCCGCGAAAAACTGGAAACTTTTGCATTATCGCCCAGTTCACTCACAACTTTCCTGGAAGATCCGCAGCTCTTCCTGCGCGTGCATCTGCTCAATCAGCCGCAGGAATTTACAGAGTCGTCGCAGCGCGCCATGGGCTACGGCAGTGCGGTACACTGGGCACTGCGTAAGTGGGCGGAATCGGTGAGTGCGCACGAAGAGTTTGGGTTCGATGCATTCATGCGTGAATTCGAGTGGCACCTGGCCGAGAAAAATATTCTCACAGAGAAACAGCGCGATGATCTCTCGAAGCTTGCTAATGCCGTGTTACCTATCTACTTCGCCGAACATTTGAACGATCAGCATCCTGTTATTTATGCAGTCGAACGTGATTACAACGCGCAACTCGGTAACATTCCCATCAAAGGGAAAATTGATCGTATTGATCGCCTGACAGAAACCTCATCCGATGCCATCGTCATCGACTTCAAAACCGGCAGACCCAAAGCGCCGGGAGAAATCCGCGGTGGACTCGATGAAGGAATCGTCTCGCGTACTGCAGAAGGTGCGTACTTCCGTCAACTGGCGTTCTATGCACTCCTGATTGAACAGGCAGAGCCTCTGCTGGTGCCGCAGGCCTTCCGCCTCGCATTCATAGGCGAACGCGGCGAAGAGCCGATTATGCGCGATTTCAAGATCTCCGATGCGGAGAAAGCGGACCTGAAGCAGCTGATTGGCGACGTCTGGCAGAAGATTCAGAATCTGGATTTTACCCCTTTGGACTAAGTAAATTGTCAGTTTACTGTAAATCGTTGACAGCATAAAACAATGGAATAGGATTCTTGGCAATGCGAGACTTTTCCGAACCCTTCAGGGAGAATCTTCCATCGGAAGATGAAGACACTCATGCCGATGTGCTTCGTACGGATGTTATAATGACAGAGGAAAAGCAGGCATTTCTCGACGGTGTCGTGGAAGATTTTATTATGCTTCTGAAGCAGTACCGTAACGCAAGTGCGAGCCAGTTAAAAATCACCAACAGAGTGAGTATGGCAAGCAATGTTGTTTTGCACATTGGCAATATGGTCATCAATCAAGCAGCTGCAATTCTCGCTGTCTTGACGTCATGCGCAGCTCCACTGGTTTCGCAGGCAGTGGCAGGACGTATTACAGAAGCGATGTACGGGCAGAGTACACAGTCTGCCCAGGAGAGACTGGATGCGCATGTCAATCGCATGAATATCATACTCAATGAAGATGTGGATGCGATGTGCGTATTTTTGACTCATCTCATTTTCGTGAAAAAGAATGACTACGGATTACTGGAGATTGATTTTGAACAGATTATAGAGCACCACCCGGATCTACAGTGACGATTGCACATAGTGTGCATAGCTTTGCAGTGCCCGCCCTCTGTGACTGATTTGATTTTTCTCCTCAACGCTGAGAGCCGAGAATACTTTGTCGTATCCATTGGGCTTGAAACATGCAGAAATCGGCAGACCCGGCAGATAGTCCGCTTCCAGTTCAGGAGTAATCACGCCATCGCAGCTGCCTTCAAATGTATGGAGCGTTCCTGCTTCATCAATGTATGCGAGTGTACAAAGAAAACGCGCCTTCCTGTTTTCCTCTTCGCGCATCCGTTCCAGGAAAAATTGGATCCATTCATAATCCGTCGCATCCGGGCCTTTGCCCCAGCGACGCGTATGGATGCCCAGTTCATTCGAAAGCGCGTCCACGACGATCCCTGAGTCATCGGCGAGGGTCGGAATGTGTGCGCGGTCAAAATAGAACTGTGCTTTCTGGATCGCATTTTCTGCGTAGGTTGTTCCGGTCTCGTCGGGTTTATTGACGATACCAACATCGTCAGGTGTCACGATCGAGAGATTTAGCTCTGCAAGGGCATCGCTTATTTCTTTAATTTTGCCTTTATTTGAGGTTCCGAGGAGGAGTTGCATACAGGAAGTATAGAAGAAAAAAACATTTGCATCTCTCTAAATGCTCATTTAGCATGTCGCCGCATTCGTTCATTGCATCACTGCTTATCCAGAGTGACGGTTAGAGACATGACTCATTGATCCGTCCAGCAACTCATTGCTTTCCCACCCGCAATGTAAGTGCTTCTTTCATCCCCCTAGCGGGGATAGATAATCTACGTGCAAAAATCGTATCGTGTTTTGCTCTCCGCCTCCTCAGG
>CAYRQG010000028.1:2538-2845 GCA_964426345.1 uncultured Candidatus Peribacteria bacterium | reverse complement strand
CCCCTGCGTGTTGGGCAGGCAGATGTATCTCCCGGCATTGTCATCCCCGGTGATGTGCGTAAGGAAAAATACCTATCAGACCCGCGCGCATTGACTGATGCGGAGGTGGAACTGATTGAGGAGGTGAAGCTCAATCCGGACGATGTAGGTGATGTCATTTCAAAAGGCGCTCAAAGTATTGTACGCATGTATCAAGATGAGAAGGTGATCAAAATGCCTCTGGGCGCTTTGCAGAATGACTGGCGTACAAAAATTATGAAAGCAATCATGGGCCAGAACTGGAGTCAGGCTCAATATGAATTCCTGA